>NZ_PGGC01000111.1 GCF_002795305.1 Aeromonas cavernicola | reverse complement strand
GTGGAGTTTGCCTGTGGTATCCCTCATCTGCAAAAAGGGGAGCACTCTGCCAATGTCGGTCGGGGGATCGATAGCCACGCCATTATGCAGCCGCTGGGGGTCTGTGTCGGTATCACGCCGTTTAACTTTCCGGCCATGGTGCCCATGTGGATGTTTCCCATCGCCCTTGCCACCGGTAACACCTTCGTGCTCAAACCATCGGAAAAAGATCCCTCGCTGGCCCTGAAACTGGCCGAGCTGCTCAAAGAGGCAGGGCTACCCGATGGCGTGTTTAACGTGATCCAGGGTGATAAAGAGGCGGTTGACGTGCTGCTCACCGATGAGCGGGTACAAGCCGTTAGCTTTGTCGGATCGACCCCCGTGGCCGAATACATCTACTCGGTCGCGTCAGCCCATGGTAAGCGCTGCCAGGCATTGGGGGGGGCGAAAAATCACTGCGTGGTGATGCCCGATGCCGATAAAGAGATGACCTTATCGGCCATTATGGGGGCCGCCTACGGTGCCGCAGGAGAGCGCTGCATGGCGCTCTCTGTCGTGGTAGCCGTGGGAGAGGAGACGGCCGATGCCTTGGTGGCGGGGCTCACGGCGCACATTGCTCAGATGAGGGTGGGACCTGGGATACACCCAGGGCCTGAGTTCGATATGGGGCCGGTGATCTCGGCGCCGCATCAAGCCAAGATTTTGGGTTATATCGAGCAGGGCATCGAGCAAGGCGCCACCCTGTGCTGCGATGGCCGCCACCTTGAGGTCGCGGGCCATGAGCGGGGGTTCTTCGTCGGCCCAACCCTGTTCGATCGGGTGACCCCAGCGATGAGCATCTACCAAGATGAAATGTTTGGCCCAGTGCTCTGCGTGGTGCGCGTGCCTGATTATCAGAGCGCCGTCGATCTCATCAACCGCCATCCCTACGGCAACGGCAGTGCCATTTTCACCCAAAACGGCAACAGTGCCCGCCAGTTTAGCGAAGAGGTACAAGCGGGCATGGTCGGCATTAATGTACCGATCCCCGTGCCGATGGCATTTCACAGCTTCGGTGGCTGGAAGCGCTCCATTTTTGGCCCCCTCAACGTACACGGCAACGATGGCGTGCGCTTCTATACCAGAATGAAGACCATCACTAGCCGCTGGCCGACCAACCCGCTTGCAGCCCCTACCGCAGAGCCGATCGCGGGGAGCTTTACCATGCCCACCATGGGATAAGCCGAGCCAGCGACTGCCAGATGTCATCACGCCAGTTAGATAGGGCAGACGGCATAACCAACCTCATCGCCAAGGGCAGTAACAAAGCGGTAAAAAAAATCCGAAACCCAGTGATGGGTTTCGGATTTTTTAGCTCAGGGGGCAAGGCATCACAGGTTAACTGATCACCGCGCTCCCTTCAGTGCAACAGTGCGACAAGGTGTCGGTTAGATGATCCCTAACTTCTTCAGATCCGCTTCCACGACTTTGGCTGGCACGGGCACATAGCCATCTTTAGCCACAATGCTTTGCCCCGCTTTCGAGAGCATCATCTTGACGAACTCTTGCTCCATTGGGGAGAGCGGCTTGTTCGGGTGCTTGTTGACGTAAACGTAGAGGAAGCGCGAGAGCGGGTACTTACCGGTGATGGCGTTATCAGCATTTGCTTCGATAAAGGTCTTACCATCTTTTGACAGTGGCACCGCGCGCACCCCAGAGGTCACATAACCGATGCCTGAGTAACCGATCCCATTGAGGGAGGCAGACACCGACTGCACCACGGAGGCAGAACCCGGCTGCTCGTTCACGCCGCTCTTAAAGTCGCCGTTACACAGAGCGTGCTCTTTGAAGTAACCATAAGTGCCTGACACTGAGTTACGACCAAACAGTTGCAGGTCTTTGGCAGACCAGTTGCCATCTAGCCCCAAATCTGACCATTTGGCCGCTGCTTTGGCTTCACCGCATTTCAGGGTGCTGGAAAAAATCGCGTCAATTTGTGGCATGGTCAGCCCCTTGATGGGGTTGTCCTTATTGACAAATACGGCCAACGCGTCGACCGCTACGCGGATGGCGGTGGGCTTGTAACCGTAACGTTTCTCGAACGCCTCTTCCTCACCGGATTTCATGCCACGGCTCATCGGGCCAAACTGGGCCACGCCCTCTGTCAGCGCCGTCGGGGCAGTTGAAGAGCCTGCTGCCTGAATTTGCACGTTCACATTCGGATATATGCGCTTAAACTCTTCAGCCCACAAGGTCATCATGTTGGCAAGGGTATCTGAGCCGACAGAGGACAGATTGCCCGAGATGCCGCTGGTTGGGGTGTAATCTGGCAGATTGTTATCTACACCAGCCGCCAGCGTACTAACTGAAAACAAGGTTGCTGCGGTAAATCCGATTACACCAGCCAGTTTGTTGAGTTGCATTTCATCTCTCCACGTCAAAGGTTGCCAAGCGAAAACCGATTAAAGGGGGTTAGGTCGCTCAACGCTGCCCACAAAAATCCATGTGTTTAATTTCATACCACGCCCCCCAAGAAACAGCAGGTTCGTTCTGAAAACGGCGCCAGTATCTGACCTGGCAGTGACAAATTTATGGATTTAATGTGACACTTTAATGACAGGCGCTCCACATTAATCCAATGAAAAAAGGGCTGCTATTGCAACCCTTCATCATGCTTAACTTATTGCCATAAAAGACTATTTCAGCACCACCATCCGAGTCGGAATCAGAAAACTGAAACGACTGCCCGCCCCCAGTCGACTCTCAATTTCAAGGTGACTGTCATGATGGCTCAATGCATGTTTGACGATAGCAAGGCCTAATCCAGAGCCGCCGGTATGGCGGGATCGCGCCTTATCAACCCGATAAAAACGTTCGGTGAGCCGAGCTAAGTGCTCTCCGGCAATCCCCTCCCCCTCATCTTGCACCGCAAATAATCCCACCCCGCCCTGATTGCGCCATTCGACCGTGATCTTGCGCTCCGCTGGGGTGTAGTGAATGGCGTTGTAGACCAAATTCGACACGGCACTACGCAGTTGATCCTGATCGCCACGCACCCACAGATTAGGTTGCACCAGAAACTCCAACTGATGGGCCCGATCCCCTGACAAGGCCCGCGCCTCTTGCTCCAAGATACTCAACATGGCGGGCATATCCACCAGATGGGTGAGGTCTGCGTCAGGGGCGGCCTCGATACGCGATAAGGTCAGTAACTGATTGACCAGATTATCCATTCGGATGGTCTGCTCCATCATCACCCGATGGGCCTTAGCCCACATGGCCGGTGGTGGCGGCTCTTCGCTCATCTCCAAATACCCTTTGAGCACGGTCAGTGGGGTACGCAGCTCATGAGAAACGTTCGACACAAAATGTTTGCGAGTCTTCTCCAAGCTGCGCAGTCGCGTCACGTCTCGTGCCACCAACATCGCCTGATCGGAGGCGTAAGGCATTAAGCGAAATTCTAAAAAGCGCTCTTCGTTAATAGGAGAGGCCATCTCAAAGGGCTCGTCATACTCCCCTTTGCTCAAGTAAGCATTAAAGGCAGGACTACGAATGAGGTTACCAATATGCTGGCCCGCATCTTCCGGCCAGCGAAAACCGAGTAACAGCTCAGCCAAGCGATTACACCACAAGATGCTGCCATCAGTGCGAAACACCACAGCCGCATCGGGCAAGGCTTCGGCCCCTTCTCGAAAGCGGCGGATAAGCCCTGCCAGCTCACGGCGCCGTGCCCGATGGCGCTGCTGTAATTTGTAAATGCCGTTAAAAATATGCTCCCAACTGCCACGGCCATTGGGAGGCACCAAGCTGCGATCATGCCACAGCCAATCCGATAGCCGTTTTTGGAAGCGGTAATGCCAGCTCAAATGCAGCACAACCGCCACCAACAGGCACCACGAAACATGTTCAATTAACCAACCTACCAAGACGAATGGGGTATAAAAAAACGCCATTCGCCACAACTGTCGCCGCCAGGCGTAAGGTTGCAACATAACTGCCTCTAAAGACGAGTTGAGAAGCGGTATCCGGCGCCACGCACTGTCTGGATCAATCTATCGTGCCCACTCTCTTCGATTGCTTTGCGCAAGCGACGAATGTGCACATCCACGGTTCTGTCTTCGACGTACACATTGGTACCCCAGACATTATTCAGTAACTGCTCACGGCTATAGACCCGCTCTGGGTGGGTCATAAAGAAGTGCAGCAATTTGAACTCGGTTGGGCCCATGTCCAGCGCCTTCTCCTCGGCACTGACCCGATGGGAAACTGGATCTAACCTCAGCCCCTGCACTTCAATGGCCTCATCCACCGAGGTGGGCGAAACACGGCGCATCACCGCATGCAGACGCGCGGTCAGCTCTTTGGGAGAAAACGGTTTGGTGATGTAGTCATCGGCACCAGCTTCCAGTCCGCGTACCTTATCCTCTTCCTCACCACGGGCGGTGAGCATCACCACCGGGATCTGGCGGGTCACCTCATCTTGCTTAAGCTGCTTGATAAACTGGATACCACTGCCACCTGGCATCATCCAATCGAGCACAATCAGCTCGGGATAGGGTTCGCGCACTTTTGCTAACCCATCAGCGAAATCTTCCGCTTCAATCGTTTCATATCCCTTTTGCTCTAGCACGAAACAGAGCATTTCACGGATCGGTGCTTCATCCTCAACCACCAAAATTCGCTTAGCCATATCCCTTCTTTCTCCTCTGTGAAGATGGGTGCGCCAATTATTAGAATTTTCTGTGACACTTTTATGACTCGATGACGGCGGGGATGATAAACGTTTTCAGATTCAATTGGCAGCCGTTCGTTGCAGCAGATCCCAGCGGTTGCCACTGATATCTTCAAATACCACCACAGTGCCATAGGGCTCGTGCCGAGGCCGTTCACAAAAATGGACACCGAACGCCTGCATTCGCTGGTAATCCCCCCAAAAATCATCGGTCTCGAGAAATAACAACACGCGACCACCGCCCTGCTGACCAATCGCGGCCTGCTGCGCCGGCGTCGCCGCTCGGGCCAGCAACAAAGCGGTGCCAGCCGCCCCCTGCGGGGCAACCCGCACCCAGCGTTTACCGGGTTTGCCGGGCTCCTCAAGCTGGCTATCTTCCAGCAAGACAAAGCCCAGCCCTTGGGTAAAAAAGCTGATGGCTTGATCGTAATCGGCGACCAATAAGGTCAGCGCACCAATAATCTGTGACATGTATACTCCTTGCCCTTACTCATAAGCGATGCAAAACCAATCCCAAGCTAGCGTCATTCACAGCACTTGATTGCTCACGGATAGCGTGCCAAGCGCCGATCGTACAGGCGGTAGGTGCGGATTTCGAGCACTGACTTGGTGTGAAATGGCCCCAAACATAGGCCGATTGGGATAGGCGCCTCGCATTGATATACAAGGATCTGTCATGCGCATCTTCTCCCCACTGCTATTTCCGCTGAGTGCGGTGCTGATCTGGGCCTCCAATACCGTGGTCTCAAAAGCTGCCGCTGGGGTCTTGGACCCCGCCGCGATCTCCTTTTATCGTTGGGTGATCGCCGCCTTAACCCTCACCCCTTTTTGCCTGCCCGCACTATGGCGGCAACGCCATCAAATCCGTCCTTGGCTTGGCAAGATCGCCCTCTTGGCGTTACTCGGCATGGTGCTTTATCAGTGCTTGGCTTATTACGCGGCCCACAGCACCTCCGCCACCAACATGGGAGTGATTGGCTCCTTGCTCCCGCTACTCACGCTGTTATTAGGGGCACTGCTGTTTGGTTCGCGGCCCGGCAAACAGGCACTGGCAGGCATGAGTCTGTCGCTCTTTGGTGTCTGCTGGTTGCTCAGTCTGGGCCACCCACTGGCCCTGCTGCACAACGGCATTAATCCGGGGGATGGCATGATGCTGCTAGGGTCGGCCAGTTATGCGCTTTATGGTCTGTTGATCCGGCGCTGGCAATTACCATTTGGCCCTTGGCTCAACCTTTACTTGCAGGTGCTGATGGCAGTGTTACTGCTGATCCCGGTGGCGCTGAGTGCTCAGTCGCTGGCCATTCCTGCCCAAGGCTGGGGCATGGTGCTGTTTGCGGGCATTGCTTCCTCGCTGTTTGCGGCCTATTGCTGGATGCGAGGCCTCGCCTACATGGGGGCAGACCGAGCCTCGGTTTTTATGAATCTCCTGCCACTGTGTACCGCGCTGATCGCCGTGATCACCCTCGGCGAGCCCATCCATGATTATCACCTGCTCGGCGGCGGCCTGATCTTAGCTGGGGTGATGATCTCCCAGTTTAACAGTACCGCCCGCCCTAACAGGCATCCTCCTCGCACTCCCTGATAACAGAGATCCTCGCTTTGCGCTCAGCCTCCCAGAGAGATCCTCAGATTGGGAGGCTACCCCACCGTCGCTCACTCGCCTTACCGTGACACTCGTTATATTGCCTATTTACTTAGCGTGCTAAATACTTAATATGATTAGCACGCTAAGTAAACGACGACACTCATCATGACTCAAGCATTAGATACTCTGCGAGATCTCTCCTTGGCCGAGCAGCTGGGCCGCTTACATCGCCTGTGGCGCACCGCCGCGGATGTGGCGCTCACCCCCCTTGGCTTAACCCAAGCACGCTGGACCGCGCTGTGGAAATTAAACCGCTTAGGTGATCACCTCAGTCAAAAAACCTTGGCAGATGCCCTAGAGATTGAGCTGCCTTCTTTAATGCGAACGTTGGGTCAGTTGGAAGAGCAGGGCCTGATCACCCGCCACTGCTGCCAGCACGATAAGCGGGCTCGGATTGTCTGCCTGACGCCAGCAGGCAAGGCACTGCTGGCACAAATGGAGCAGCGCATCATCACGGTGCGTCAACAGCTATTAAGCGGGATCAGCGAACCCGAGCTGCGCCAGTTTGAACAGCTGGTGCAGCGGATCTCAAGCAACGCCTTGGCCCAACTTGACCCGCACCGTCCATCGTAACGCAACCCCCATCAGCACACATTTCATCCCACTAAGCCGTGCAGGCCTGACATAACGAAGAGATAACCCGATGACACCGGATCAACAATTTAAACGCTGGATAACCTGGGCCTTAGCTGGCTTCATGCTGGTTTTTGCCTATTTTTTGGTTGCTGACATTCAAGTGCCCCTGACGCCACAAGCGATGGCCACACGCAGCGTCACCAAGCTCGCGCCGCAAGTCAGTGGCAAGGTGGTTGCGGTCACAGTACAAAATAATCAATCCGTGAAACAGGGAGATCTGCTCTTTGTGCTCGACCCCATCCCCTTCACCCTGGCAGTAGAGCAAGCCGAGTTGGCGCTAAGGCAAGCCACCCAAGAGAATCGCCAGCGAGATGCCACCCTGCTGGCGGCCCAGGCCGATCTCGCTCAATGGCAAAATCAGGTCGCCCAGCACGAGCGCGAAGCCCAGCGTATCGAGGCCCTGTTTCGCCGCCAAATGGTCTCGGCGCAGCAGCAAGATGATGCCAATAGCACCCTGCGATCCACCCTCGCCAACCTGCGCGCCAGTCAAGCCCGTTTAGAACAGGCCCGTGTTAACCGAGGAGAAGCTGGGGATGACAACCTGTTACTGCGCCAAGCGCGTAACCAGCTGGATCAGGCAAAACTGGCGCTGGCCTACAGCCGCGTCTATGCCGATCAAGATGGCATCATCACTAATCTGCAGCTTCAGCCCGGCAGTGTGGCAAGTGCAGGCGCCCCTTTATTGGCACTGGTGTCAGAGCAAGTCGATGTGATTGCTGATTTTCGCGAAAAGAGCCTGCGTCACGTCGCGGCAGGAACCCGCGCCCTGGTTGCCTTCGACGGTGAGCCAGGCCAGCTCTATCCAGCCCACGTGAGCACCTTGGACGCAGGGGTCAGCGCGGGGCAATTTGAGGCTAATGGCCGCTTAGCCACGCCCGTCGAGTCCGATCGCTGGGTCCGCGATGCCCAGCGCTTACGCCTGCATCTGACCCTTGATCAGCGACCCGCCACCCTGCCAGCTGGCGCCAAAGCGACGGTACAACTGCTGCCAGACAACAGCATCACCGCCCTGTTGGCGCGGGCTCAAATTCGCCTGCTTAGCCTGCTGCACTACATCTATTGAGGGAACGGCGATGAATCTGTGGCACCGACCGCTCACCGCCAACGAGTTACGCCAATGTCTGCGCATTGCCTTTGGCTGCACGCTGGGTTTTCTGCTCTGCAAACTGTTTGGCTGGAATTACGGGGTCTTCTACACCGTCACCCCCGTCCTCTTACTGGGGATGGTACCGGTCATGAATGGCCACGCGGCGCGTCAATTGCTCGCCTCCGCTGGCCTCTGTGGCATCGAAGTGGGGTTACTGGGGGGGCTGTTTGGCAGCCATCCCGCCTTGATGATCCCGATAGCTTTTTTGCTCTTTCTCTATCGCTTTGCCGCCATGTCACGGGGCAGCCTCTTTCTATTTGGTGCTAATGGTGTACTGAGCCTCAGTATCATGCTCCATTTTGCCAGCTACCCGCAGACTGATCTTAACGACCTCATCGTCAATAACCTGTGGGCCAGCATCCTGTCGGTGCTGATCGCCTATTTGATGACGGCTCTCATCCCTGATGTAGAGGCTCGCCCCACCCCACCTGCCATCGCCAAAGCACCAAACCGGATGCGGCACGAGATGCTACTGGGGGCTACTATCGCTACCCTCTCGTTCATGGTGTTTCAATTGTTCGACCTACGCGACTCCATGTCAGCCCAAGCCACCACCCTATTAGTGCTGTTTCCCATGCACTGGGATGGCGCCTTACGTTATGCCCGTAAGCGAGCGATGGGCACCCTGCTCGGGGTCAGTGTGGGGTTGATCTGTCAACTGGTGCTCTATGACTGGTCAAGCGTGTTGCTGTTAGTCACCCCACTGCTATGGCTGGGAGCCATGCTGTTTAGCCACGCCCATGTGAAGGAGGCCAGCGGTTCAGGAGTCGGCTTTGGCGCTCTGACGACCTTGGGTATCCTGTTTGGCCAATACCTGACACCTGGCAATGATCTGGTGTTCAGCGCCCTCTATCGGGTCAGCAGCATCTTGGTGGCCACTCTGGCAACCTTGCTTATCTGCTATTTGGTGCACAGCCTGCTTAATCGCTTTGCGCCAACGCGATTTGGCTATTAAGCCACAACATAATATTTCAGCGGTGTTACTATGGCCCCGCGTTAGCGCGGGGCACTCGCAACCTATTCCCTATCGTGCCCATCGAGCAACTATGCTTACGGCTGCCAATACAGATAGGATTGTCATGATGATGAAGGCATGGATAACACTACTGGTTTGCAGCGGGTTAATAGGAACGGCCTCTGCTTGGGCTGCACCACTGATGATCGCAGCTGAAGATGACTGGGCCCCTTATTGCGAGCGCAATCGCCAAACCGGCCAACCACAAGGATTGGCGCCCGATATCGTCAAGGCGATTTTTGCCGCCAAGGACATGGAGGTCACCTTTCGCACCCTGCCTTTTTCCCGTTGCATGCACGAAGCCAAAAACGGCAAGGTACTGGCCTGCTTCAGTGCCACCATTACCGAAGAGAACCGCGATCAATATTACTGGCATCCCACCCCAATGTTTAAAGAGGATCTGGCCATTTTCGCCCTCGCCAGCGAGCCCAAACGTGGCCTCACGCTCGCCGATCTGGAAGGCAAAACGGTCGGCATCACCCTGGGCTACACCTACCCCACCAATTTTATGGACAACCCTAAAATCACCCGCTTTCAGGCTAAATCTGACAGTCAGATCCTAGATATGCTGGCACGAGGCAGGGTTGACTACATCTTGATGAACGGGATGCCCGGTTACCTCAAAATCCAACAGAAAAATCTGGCAGGGCAGGTAGTCAAAGTGGGTAAGCTCTCCACCGATGGCTTCTGGCTAGCGTTCTCTCGACATCATCCTAATGGCGAAATAATGGCCAAACAGTTTGAAGATGGGCTGCAACAAATCAAGCACAATGGTACTTATGATGCGTTAGTACGAGATTTTGAAGTCAAATTAGGCCTGCAATCAGGGGATTTGCGGCCCCACTAGCGATATATGATGAGCCAAGCCCAAACCGTGCTACTGTAGCGCCTCAGTTACCGGCTGATTGCACTCTGCACCTGATGACAAGCTTGTCATGCAAAAGAGGCGTCAGCCAAGGCAAGCTTTGCCACCCCCTCTCCCTACCTGACGTGACGAGACCCGCTGTGTTGACCTGATGCCATAAGGCGCATCGCTTCCTCCCATCACAGCCTGTTCTTATTTTGCTGTTATCTGTAATCCACTCTTCTTACCGCGGCCGTCGCCGTCTGCCTGGAACACGCCGCATACCAACGGTTTAAGGTCGTTTCCTGTCAGGCACCCTGCCGCCCACACAGGACATTCAGCCATGATCGCCTATCTCATTTTGGTTCATCGTTACCCCGACCAATTCAAGCGTCTGTTTAAGGCGATTTACCACGACAGCAACCACTACTTGATCCACGTTGATAAAAGCTCAGGGGCTGAACTTCAGCAGGATATCGCTGATTTTCTCAGCGATTATCCAAATGCTGGCATGTTACCGAGCAAAAACGCACTTTGGGGGGGCTATAGCTTGGTCGATGCAGAACTACGGGGCATCGCGGCACTGCTGGCACAAGATGTGGAATGGGAATTTTTCATCAATCTGAGTGCACAGGACTTTCCATTGCGGTCGCAAAGTGACATCCATGCGTTCCTAAGCGAGCACAAAGGCAAAGATTTTCTCAAGATTGCCGATCAGCGCCAGTATCGACCGGATACCCTGCACCGCATCGATCACTATGTGACCGAGACTCTCCATGAGTTAGTGTGCGAGCCGATCAAAACCCGTCCCTATCTGGAGGGGGTCACCCCCTACATTGGCAATCAGTGGATGATCCTCAGTCGTGCCTTTTGTGAATTTGTCAGCCATAGCCCAGAAGTTGATCGCTTCAAAGCTTTCTATCGTCACACCCTGATTGCTGACGAAGGGTTCTTCCAAACGGTGATCATGAATACCAGCTATCAGGGCCAGATTGTTAATGATGATAAACGCGCGATCGACTGGATTCCGATGGGAGACATCAAACTGCGTCCGCGCGACTACACAGCGCAAGACGCCGATACCCTGCAACAAAGCACGCATCTGTTCGCCCGTAAATTTGATGAGACCATCGACAGCGATATTCTCGATATCCTAGAGCGCGCTATGATGTGTCCCCTGGCTATACCAGACATAGCGCAGAAAGTCCTCGCGTGACCTAATTGTGAGAACACAGCCTAGACACGTGCTGACTCAACCTGTGCCTAGCAAGCTTACGCCAGAGGCACAAACTGGTAGGCTAAAAACCTCGGATGAATCAATGGAATAACAGACATGAAATATGCCCTTATGATAACCGCAAGCACCTTGGCCCTACTCAGTGGCTGCAATCAGGGTAGCGGCCTGAGCGTAACCGGCGGTGAGCCAGTCACTTATCTGTGTGAGCAAGGTAAAAAAATACAGATAAGCTACTTCGGCCTCTCCGATGACAGCCTCAACTTTATCAAGCTGTCACTGCCAAACGGTAAAGACTACACCCTGCCACAGATCGTCTCTGGCTCTGGTGTTCGCTATACCGATGAGTTTGAGGCCGGCTGGAGAGGCAAAGGAAATGAGGGCTATGTCGAGATGCCCGACAAAGATGGCGAATGGCAAACTGCGTATAACGACTGCAAGCAACAGCAGTGACAAAGCCGCACTAACCAACATGTCAGTTAGTCATCTATTTGACTAAACAGCATCATTTTGCATGGTAAAAATCGATCCGTCCTTACAGCACACACTGCTAGCGGATTGTAGATTGGCACTCAATAGCAAGAGGGAGGCATAATGCCTCCCTCACTTTTAGCCTTGCCCCCTACCAATTAAGTCGAACTGATTCAGCGGTGCCTATCGTTCACCACCAGCCAGAGTGCATGGACCATACCCGGCAGACCGCCCAGCAGGGTCAGCACGATGTTGATTAAAAAGTGCAGGCTAAAACCCACTTGGATAAACGCGCACACTGGGGGCAGGAAAATAGCCAGCAGGATCTTGAGCAGATTGTTCATCTCGGATTTCCTCGTCAACGATGTCACAGGGATAGCAATGGGCTAACCATAAACATCCCTGGCTTCAACTGCAAACCAGACAGGGGATCCGTTCCCCTCCCTCCCGCCAAGCGTTGAGGTCGTGGATCTGTTGATTGCTGCTGCCACGCCAGAGCTGGCCCGGGTCTGCCAACGCCTGTTCAAACTTGCCATCCACCAGCACATCCAGCAAGGCCACCAGCTCGCGCTGGGCCTCTGAGAGCTCGCCGAGCAGATAACCGGTCCAGCACCAGATATCCTTGCCCGGACACTCGGCACGCACCCGTTTCACCAGCGCCAGCACGTGGGGCACGTTGGCCGGGTGGAGCGGATCGCCGCCGGAGAGCGACAGCCCGCGCCGCTTGATACGGGTGTCGTTGAGATCCGCGATGACGCGATCGCTCATCGCCTGATCGAACGGCTGGCCGCTATCGAGCCGCCAAGTGCTCTGGTTGTAGCAGCCCGGGCACTGGTGCTCGCAACCGGAGACAAACAGGGTGGTACGGGTGCCGGGGCCGTTGATCACATCGACCGGGTAGTATTGGTGGTAGTGCATCGCTTGTTTCCTGCCTCGTTCACGGGATAGCGGCATGGCTGCCGCCCTCCCATGAAAATGGCCCCTTGCGTCAGGGGCCAGCTCTTCATCGCCTGTGCGCTTACATATGTTTGACGCGGCGCTTCACCTCTTCCTGCTTGCCCGCGTTGAAGGGGCGCGCATCGGGGCTGCCGAGGTAGCCGCAAACACGGCGGGTCACCGACACCTTGGCCGGATCGTGGTTGCCGCAGCGCGGGCAGGTAAAGCCCTTGGAGGTGCACTCGAACTCGCCGGTAAAGCCGCACTCGTAGCACTCGTCAATGGGAGTGTTGGTACCGTAATAGGGCACCTTGTCATAGCTGTAATCCCAGACGTTTTCGAGCGCTTCCAGATTGTGCTGGATATTGGGGTACTCGCCGTAGCAGATGAAGCCGCCACTGGCGATGGGCGGATAGGGCGCCTCGAAGTCCAGCTTGTCGTACGGATTGACCTGCTTCTCCACATCGAGGTGGAAGCTGTTGGTGTAGTAACCCTTGTCGGTCACGCCGGATACCACGCCAAACTCTTTGGCGTCGATGCGGCAGAAACGGGTGCAGAGGTTCTCGCTCGGGGTGGAATAGAGGCTAAAGCCATAGCCGGTCTCCTCCTTCCACGCATCGGTCGCCGCCTTAAGCCGCTCAATGATGGCGATGGCCTTCTGTTGCAACTCGGCGCTGTCAAACAGGTGCACCTTGTCACCAAACAGGGCGTTGATGGTCTCGTGCACCCCGATATAACCGAGCGAAATCGAAGCGCGACCATTTTTGAAGATCTCGCTGACGTTGTCATCAGCCTTCAACCGCACGCCGCAAGCCCCTTCCATATAGAGGATCGGTGCAACCCGGGCCTTGACCCCGTCTAGCCGCTCAATCCGGTACATCAACGCGGTCTTGGCCACCCGCAGGGCGGCATCCAGACGATCCCAGAAGTCCGCTTCACCACGGGATTTCAGCGCGATACGCGGCAAGTTGAGACTCACCACGCCGATGTTGTTACGGCCTTCGTGGATCAGCTCGCCATTCTCCTCGTAGGCGCCGAGGAAGGAGCGGCAGCCCATGGGGGTCTTGAAGGAGCCGGTCACTTTCACGACCTGGTCGTAGTTGAGGATGTCCGGATACATCCGCTTGGCGGCACACTCCAGCGCCAGCTGCTTGATGTCGTAGTTGGGATCGCTCGGCCGATGGTTGAGGCCATCCCTGATGGCGAACACCAGTTTCGGGAACACCGCAGTCTTCTTGTTCTTGCCAAGGCCTGCGATACGGTTGCTGAGGATGGCACGCTGGATCATCCGCGACGCCCAGCTGTCCCCCAAGCCAAAGCCGAAGGTGACGAATGGCGTCTGACCGTTGGCGGTGTGCAGGGTGTTGACCTCGTACTCCAACGACTGGAAGGCGTCGTAGCACTCTTTCTCGGTGCGGGCCATGGCGTAGGCGTCCACATCGGCAATGCCCCACTCTTCGGCCACTTCACGGTGTTTCTGCCAGCTGATGGTCACATAGGGGGCCAGCACTTCGTCGATGCGGTTGATGGTGGTGCCGCCATAGATGTGGCTCGCCACCTGAGCGATGATCTGGGCGGTGACCGCTGTGGCGGTGCTGATCGATTTCGGGGTATCGATCTCCGCATTGCCCATCTTGAAGCCGTGGGTCAGCATCCCTTTCAGGTCGATCAACATGCAGTTGAACATCGGGAAGAAAGGCGAGTAGTCGAGATCGTGGAAGTGCAGATCACCGCTCTCATGAGCCTGAACCACATCACGGGGCAGCATGTGGCTGGTGGCATAGTGCTTGGCGACAATACCGGCCAGTAGGTCGCGCTGGGTCGGGATCACCTTGGAGTCTTTGTTGGCGTTCTCGTTGAGCAGGGCTGCGTTGGTCTGCTCGACCAGACCGCGGATCTCCTGCGCCAGACGGCCGCGCGCCTCGCGGGCCTGATCCCTGTCGTGGCGATACTCGATATAGGCACGGGCGATGGCCTTGTCGTCGGAAGCCATCAGGTGGTTTTCGACCCGGTTCTGGATCTCGTGGATATCAACTTCACCACGCCCTTCCAGCTCCTGACTCACGGCATTGGCAATGTGGGAGGCGAGTGCCGGATTGGCCTGATTGACCGCTGCCGCCGCACGGCTGACCGCATCGCTAATCAGCTGGGCATTGAATGGTGCGCGACATCCGTCACGTTTGATCACAACCGGTTTCATGAATTTTCCCCGTTAACAGACCTAGTAACCCGTCTTTAGCTGATAGGTGGCAATGTGGATAACCGCCGTCATCCCTTGCCTGCCATCCCCCACCCCGGTCCTTTCGCCAAGCCCGCTTAGCCAATAGCGCTTAGCTAAGGCCTAATATGGCTTGGTACACTGGGGTGGAAACAGCTTATACACAGCTTAATAACACAACATATAGGGTATATGTATAAAACAACCTCTATATATGGTGTTCATTAGGCAACAAGGTGGCGTGAGGTTTATTGATCCAGAACAGGGTTTAGGGCGAGTGGCACAGTTCACCACCAGTCACGGCATCACCCAACAAGAGCTCCCCATCAACCAAAGAGGGCTGCTGGCGGCGCTCAGCGATAACATCCGTGACATCAAAACAGCAAACCCAGCGGATCGCTGGGTTTGCTGTTGTCGGGTGCAACAACCAGATGGCTTGCTCGGGGTCAATTAGCCTTGCAGCACCTGTTGCAGCTCCTGTTCGGTCCAGATGGTAATGCCCAGCTCCTGCGCTTTGGCAAGCTTGGAGCCCGCCGCTTCCCCTGCAACCAATACATCGGTCTTGGCCGATACCGACCCCGCCACCTTGGCCCCGAGCGCCTGCAATGCCGCCTTGGCGTCGTTGCGCGATAAAGTGGTCAAGGTGCCGGTCAATACGAAGGTCTTGCCAGCAAAGGGCTGATCCCTTGCTTCCTTCTGCTCGATGGTTGGCCAGTGGATACCGGCGGCCAGCAGGGCTTCCAGCACCTCAATGTTGTGGGGCTGGCGCAGGAAGTAGTAGACATGCTTGGCCACCACCTCACCGACATCGGCCACCGTCAACAGTTGCTCCACCGAGGCGGCGCGCAGAGCATCAAGGGTGAGGAAGTGGTTGGCCAGATTGAGGGCGGTTGCCTCCCCCACTTCGCGGATCCCCAGGGCAAACAGGAAGCGCGGCAGGGTGGTGCTGCGGGCCGCATCGATGGCGGCCACCAGATTGAGGGCCGATTTTTGCCCCATCCGCTCAAGACCGGCCAGCTGGATAGCGTTGAGGCTGAACAGATCGGCCGGAGTCTTCACCAGTCCCTTATCCACCAGCTGCTCGACAATCTTGTCGCCAAGGCCATCCACATCCATGGCGCGGCGGGCGGCAAAGTGCTTGATCGCCTCCTTGCGCTGCGCCTCGCAGAACAGGCCGCCCACGCAGCGGGCAACCGCTTCCCCTTCCAGCCGCTCCACCGCAGAGCCACACACCGGACACGCGGTGGGGAACAGGATCGCACGGGCATCGCTTGGGCGTTGTGCCTCTACTACAGCCACGATCTGCGGGATCACATCCCCGGCCCGGCGCACGATCACGGTATCGCCGATCATCACGCCGAGGCGTTCAATCTCGTCGGCATTGTGCAAGGTGGCGTTGGAGACAGTGACGCCGCCGACAAACACCGGTTTAAGCTTGGCCACCGGAGTAATGGCACCGGTGCGGCCGACCTGAAACTCGACGTTCTCAAGCTCCGTCAGCTCCTCCTCGGCTGGGAACTTGTGAGCGGTGGCCCAGCGCGGCGCGCGGGCCACAAAGCCCAGTTCCTCTTGCAAGGCGATGGCATCCACCTTGTAGACCACCCCGTCGATCTCGTAGGGGAGCTCACCGCGACGGGCCAGAATGTCGTCGTGGAACGCCTGACAACCGGCAGTCCCCTCTTTGAGCTTCACCTCGGGACTGAGCGGCAAGCCCCACTGCTTGAGCTGGTTGAGGCGACGATAGTGGGAGTCACCCAACTGCTCGCCCCCCACCCCCACGCCATAGGCGTAAAAGCTTAAGGGACGGCTGGCGGTGATGCGTGAATCGAGCTGGCGCAAACTGCCAGCGGCGGCATTACGCGGGTTGACGAACACCTTCTCGCCCACAGCCTGCGCTTTGGCGTTCATCGCCGCAAAACCAGCCTTGGGCATAAAGACTTCGCCACGCACCTCCAGCCGGGCAGGCCAGCCGGTGCCACGCAGGGCGAGTGGAATGGCCTTGATGGTGCGCACGTTGTCGGTGATCTCCTCACCAGTGGCACCATCGCCCCGAGTGGCAGCCTGCACCAGCTGACCATCCACATAGAGCAGGCTCACCGCCAGACCATCAAGCTTGGGCTCGCAGCAGAAGGTGAAACGCACCTCACGTTTGAGGCGATCGCTCATCCGCTGCTCGAACGCCTGCAACTCTTCGCTGCTAAAGACGTTATCCAAACTGAGCATGGGGATCTGGTGGCGCACTTGGCTAAACGCCGCCAGCGGCTGGCCACCGACCCGTACGCTGGGAGAGGTTGGGGTTTTCAGCTCAGGATGATCGGCTTCCAGCGCAAGCAGCTCGCGCATTAGGCGATCATATTCGGCATCCGGCACCGTGGGGGCATCCAGCACATAGTACTGATGACCATAGTCGGTAAGCAGTTCACACAGTTGACGGTGGCGGGAGAGAGTATCGCTCATGAAAAAGTCTCGCAGTGTGATGAAAAAGAGGCGTCAAGGAGAAATAAAAATGCGGCACTCTGTACCGCATTTGATGGGTTAACGATACGCAGCCCAGTTAGTCGCGGCTGGCCTCATAAGTGGCCAGTTCGTGACGGTAGCGAGCAATCGCCTCATCACTGAGCGGGCTGCGATCCATATCAGTCAACATCGCATCGAGATCGCTGGCCAGCTGATCGGCGGCCTGCAGCATATGTTCGAAGGCAAAGGCGGCATTGCTGCGCAGCGGCAGCTGCATGAACAGCGACACCCCTGGGGTGCTAAATTGGGCCATCCGATACGGATTAAAGGTGCCGGGCTTAATCATGTTGATCATGGAGAAAATGGTCTCCCCCTTACCATCAAGATCCTCATGACGGTGGAAGATATCCATCTCACCAAACTTCAACCCCAGCGCAGTGACCGCACTGATCAAACTGGCGCCTTGCAGCTCTTGACCCGGACGCGCCATCAGGTTGATGACGTAGACGTCTTGCCAAATTTTCTCGACAGCTTGCGGGGCAAGATATGGTTCGGTGGCGTAGCGCTCGGCACTCACAGGCTCAACCACCAGCGGGGTCTCATCAATGGGCTCGTGATCATCGTGGCCACGCAATGGCTCACTGTCGACACCAAAGGTCGGCGCTGTGGCATAGGCTGGCTCACGCAGCGGCTCGTCATCGGCTGCGGAGATCATCGGCTCGCGCTGGGGGCGGGAGCGATGGACTGGGGTACGACGGATCACCTGCGCAGGCTTACGTGGCGGCGGGGCTGGCTCGTCCTCTTGCGGCTCATCGTCAAGTTCAGGCGCAAGCGGCTGGGCTGCCTCATCGTCCAATTCAGCCTGATAAGGGGTGGGCTGAGGGGCGCTACGGGCACTGTGTGCACGCTGGCTGACGACCGCAGGCGGCAGATCGTCCTCTTCATCATCAGTATCAATATCAGCAACGGCGGAGCGACGGGGTGAGGCCAGCATCTCATCACGGGGCAGCTTGGGCTCAGCGCGACGACCCGCACTGACTACCCGCACTTGGCCGATGCCATCGTTGTCGAACTGACCGCTATCTAGGTCAGCGCTGCCACGTTCCCGTGACTTGCTCTCTGCCCGACCAAGGGATTTCTCTTTGATCGGTGCCTGACGATTCTTTTTGTTGCTCCACAATCCGTGAATGAGCAATGCCGCGATAGCAATGCCGCCCAAGGCAACCAAGATATAACGCAATTCCTGCATTTAGCTGCTTCTCTTTCTAGTGTTGCTCAGCCCACGTGACGGCGGCCCCGATATCGACCGACACGATGCGCGAAACCCCAGGTTCTTGCATTGTGACACCGATCAGTTGCTCGGCCATCTCCATGGAGACTTTATTGTGACTGATGTAAACGAACTGTACTGTGCTCGACATCTCTTTGACAAGAGAGCAGAAACGACCGACGTTCACTTCATCAAGCGGTGCATCGACCTCATCCAACAGACAAAAAGGTGCTGGGTTAAGTCTGAAGATGGCAAAAACCAGCGCCAGCGCGGTTAACGCCTTCTCCCCCCCGGAAAGCAGGGCGATGGTAGCATTTTTCTTACCCGGAGGTCTCGCCATGATGCTGACCCCAGCCTCCAAAAGATCATCGGAGGTGAGTTCAAGCCACGCACTGCCCCCCCCGAACACTTTCGGGAACAGCGATTTTAAATCTTCATTGACCTTATCGAAAGTATCCCGGAACCGTATTTGGGTCTCTTTATCAATTCTTTTAATGGCTTGGCTTAAGGTTTCCAGCGCTTGTTCCAGATCTTGGCACTGGCTTTCAAGATAACTGGCCCGTGTTTGCGCCTCTTCATACTCCGCCAGTGCGGCCAGATTGATGGCACCGAGCGCCTCGACTTGCGCCTCTAAGATCTGGATCTCTTGACGCAACTTAGTGCGATCAGCGGCAATTAACACTGCCTGATCGAGATCCACCAAGCGGGTGCCGAGCTCCTCAAACTGTTCATGCAGGCTCTGCCGACGCGTCAGGTTACGCTCGCGCTCCAATCTGAGCTGAGCCAGCTTTTCTTGTAATATCACCAGCTGCTGGTGATCCTGATTGCGCGCCTGATCGAGCTCGCTTAACTGCTGTTCCAATGCGCTTAAGCGCTGCTGACACCCCTGCTGCTGCGCTTCCAGCGCCTGCTGCTCGGCCAGTAACGGAGCCAAATCTGGCAGTTCATCGCTGCTGGGCACGTTAAGCCCAGCCAGCTCCACGCCAAGGCGGGCGATCTCCTCTTCGCCTAGCCCAATCAACTGACGCAACTGAGTCAGTTCGAGTTGTTGCTTCTGATAAGCCGCTTGCTGGGATTCTCGTCGCCCTCGCGCCTCTTCCTGTGCGCGCTCAGCATGAGAGAGATGATCGTGCGCCTGTTGTAATGCCAGCGCCAACGGCTCCCCTTGCTGCTGCACATCGGCCAAGCAGGCCTCATCGAGCTCGCGTTTTTGCAAAAGAGCCGCCAAGCGCTCGGCTTCTTTGGCCTGCTCTTGGTCGAGCAACACCAATTCGCTAGCCAATTGTCCTAACCGCTGTGCGCGCTCTTGGCGCTGACCTTCCCGCACACTCCAGGTTTCCCGCAGCTGCTGCCACTGCTGTTGCTGCTGCGCCAAGGCGCGCTGTAGCTGCTCATGGGCGCTAGCGCAGGCCAAGCGGGTCGCGTCAGCTTGCGCTTGCTGGGCCGCCAA
>NZ_PGGC01000110.1 GCF_002795305.1 Aeromonas cavernicola | reverse complement strand
GAAAAGTCGTTCAGTTTTAATATGGTTGAAAATCCCGGTCCACTTGCGTCAATTAATGGGAATCCTGCATCAAACTTTGCCTCTTGCAAATACAATAAAACAATCTTAGATGAGGATCTTATTTTGTATCGAGCCGGTAAGTCAGGCGGAGGGAAAAATGGATTCGGACAGTGGTTTACACGAGAGCCAATATCATCAGAAGCTCAAGCTAGATTAGATTTAGCTGTGAAACCTCAGTGGAAAGATGCAAATGGTGTGCTAACTGGTGAGTCACCAATAGAATCAGTTTATGCCGTCAGAATTCCAAAGGGAACTGAGGTATATGAAGGGCCGGTAGGGTATCAAGGTGGAGCCTATCTTGGCGGTCAAGATATTATGCAAATTTATGTGCATCAGCCTTGGGCTTTAAGAGGTGCGCAAGTCATTAAAGAAGTGCCTATTGCCAAAAGGTAATTTCATGAATCAAGAAACAAAAATAACTAGATTGCTTGAATTATTTAAGAAACTGAGAGGTATTTTAGCTTCTGAGGATGATAAAAATTGGATAAGGGGTATTGAAGCTATTATTTTTGACCTGTCATCCCAAGAGGCTATCGTCGGCAATGAAGATGAGGTTGTTCGGTATGTTGAATATACATATAAAGGGATGTGCAGAGGTAACGGTAGCTTCTCTGACTTTTATATATGGAGAGATGATTTTGAAGAAAGAGTGAGTGAAAATGAAAAATTAAACAATTTGAAAGAGAAAATATGGCGTGAGTTTGACCGATGACTGTTAATTCGCTCGTTTTTTACACGAAGGCAGGTCCGTAGGCTCGATTAGCGTAGCGTAATCGGGCATTCGCGGATTAATTAAACCTACGCTCTTTCACAATCTGGATAGTTCAAAGGTCAGG
>NZ_PGGC01000109.1 GCF_002795305.1 Aeromonas cavernicola | reverse complement strand
CCTGTTTGAAACCCCGCTGCAACCGGCTGGCAGCGTCCCCGGCTGGCAGGGCCGCGCTTACTGGCGCGCCGACTTCTCCGCCTTCAAGGAGCCCGGCCACTATCGGCTGGAGGCGATCACTGCCCAAGGCATTTTCCGCTCGACCCGTTTTGCCATCGGCCAGGATCTGCTAGCCAGCCGCTGCCTCTCCGACGTCATTCACTACTTCAAGGGGCAGCGCGCCAGCGGCACCTTCGATCGTGCCGACCGCAGTGCCCGCCTGTTTGGCACCGACCAGCACAAAGATGTACACGGCGGCTGGTTCGATGCCAGCGGCGACATGAGCAAGTACTTAAGCCACCTCTCCTACGCCAACTACCTCAACCCCCAGCAGACCCCCATGGTGGTGTGGGCTCTGCTCAAGTGCCGGGAACTGCTGCTGACGCCGCGCCGCGATATCGACGGGGTGAACCTCTGCAAGCGGCTCAATGACGAGGCGCTGCACGGCGCCGATTTCCTCTGCCGGATGCAGGATGAGTCGGGCTTCTTCTTCATGACCCTGTTCGACAAGTGGAGCAAGGATCCCGCCCAGCGCGAGCTGTGCGCCTATGCTACCCAACAGGGGATCAAATCCGCCAACTGGCAGGCGGGTTTTCGCCAAGGGGGCGGCATGGCCATCGCCGCGCTGGCCCGCGCCGCCCGCGAGCGCGTAAGTGGCGACTTCGATGCCAGCCGCTACGCCGAGGCAGCCAAACGCGGCTACCTGCATCTGCGTGAGCACAACCTTGCCTACCTCGATGACGGGGTCGAGAACATCATCGACGACTACTGCGCCCTGCTGGCGGCGGTGGAGCTGACCCGCACTTTCGGCAACGAGTGGCTGAATGAGGCGAGAGCCCGTGCCAGCAAACTCTGCGCCCGCCAGCGCCCCCATCCTGAGCTGGGTCACTACTGGTCGGCCAACGAGGATGGCTCGCGCCCCTACTATCACGCCGCCGAGGCGGGCCTGCCGGTGCTGGCGCTGCTGGAATATCTGGGTGTAGAGCCGGATCAGGAGCACCAGGCCCGGGTACAAACCGTGGTGGAGCAGGCACTGGCCGCCGAGCTGGCACTGTGCGCACGGGCGGGCAACCCCTTCTCCCTCGCCCGCCAATATGTCAAAGGGGTGGATGAAGCGCCGCGCGTCAGCTTCTTTATGCCCCACGACAACGAGTCCGGTTACTGGTGGCAGGGGGAGAATGCCCGCCTGGCCTCGCTGGCGGCCATGGCCTTTGCTGGCGCCCGCCACTTCCCCCGCCAGAGCCAGCCGCTCATCACTTACGGTCAGCGCCAGCTCGACTGGATCCTCGGGCAAAACCCGTTCAACGCCTGCATGCTGGCGGGCCACGGTATCAACAACCCCGCCTATACCGCCGGGTATCCCAATGCGCAGGGGGGGATCTGCAACGGTATTACCGCCGGATTCGATGACGAAAACGACGTGGCCTTTATCCCGGAGGCATACAAGGATCGGCTGGATCAAAATTGGCGCTGGGGTGAGCAGTGGATCCCCCACGCCGCCTGGTTTGCCTTGGCTATCAGCTGGCAGAGTGCGCAGCGTGATCGACATGAGCAGGGAGAGCACCATGATTGAGATCGGTTCGAGCAGGGAGAGTAGTGGATCCTCCATACAGCCAGCCTGGTTTGCGTTGGCTATCTGCTGGCAAAATGCCCTGAGTGATCGAAATGATCAGGGAGGTCACCATGGTTGAGTACTGGGTTGGCGTTGATGGCGGCGGCACTCACACTCGCGCCCGCATTCGCGATCGGGCGGGCAAGTTACTGGGAGAGGGCTATGCAGCAGGCTCCAATCTTGAGCTGGGCATCGATTTCGCCCATGCCAATGTGTTGGCGGCTATCGGAAGTGCGCGGATCAGTGCAGGCATTGGGAGCGAATGCGAACAGCAGATGGGCGTCGGGCTGGCGCTTGCTTCCGCTGAGCTGGCCGACCGCTATCACGCCATGCTCGACATGCCCTTCCCTTTTGCCAGTGTCAGGCTCACTTCTGATGCCTTTGGCGCCTGTCTCGGCGCGTTTGGCGGCGACGAGGGCGCGATTCTGATTGCAGGCACAGGCTCAGTGGGACTGATCTACCAGCAAGGAAAAATTCGCACCTGCTCAGGCCGAGGCTTTCCCATCTCCGATGTGGGAAGCGGCGCGTGGCTGGGACTACGCGCGGTGCAACAATCCCTGCTTTGTCACGACGGGATATTGCCCCCTAGCCTGTTGGCAATCCGCCTGCTCGATCACTTCAAGCGAGACCAAACGCACATCATCCATTGGGCTAGCCGAGCGATTCCCGCCGATTATGGCTATTTTGCCCCTTGGGTATTTGATGCCGCTAACGATGGTGACGAGCTAGCCTGCAACTTGTTGGATGAGACATCCGCTCAATTGAGTCAATTGCTCGACGGTATGCTGCGTTTAGGGGCGCAAAACATCGCCCTGTTTGGTGGTATTGGCACCCGCCTAGCCCCCCGTCTTGCTCACTTCCCTCTGGTGACGCCTCGGGCTGATGCCCTAGACGGCGCCATTTTATTCGCTCAGTCAGAGGATCTCCCATGCCTGCACCCCTGATCCATAGCCAGGTCACTCGCCGTGATGGCGATGATGTCTGGTTCCAACTCACCCTCTCTGATTTGCCTGACACTCAGTGGAAGCTGCATTTCTGTCTGGCTCGCCAGATCGACCCGAGTTCGCTGCAAGGAGCGACCCTTGAGCGCCAAAGCGGTAGCTACAAGGTGATGGTGCCTCACTCAGCTAGCCACAACATCCAGTTTTGCTGCCGTAGAACCCCGATAAAACGCAACTCGGATATGCCACAAAGATTCTTTCTTAGCCTGCCGCAAGCAACCATCGGTCCCCAGTTACTGCCCGTTACCCTGATGGCCCAAGATCTGGCAATGGATGAGCCTGCCTCACACGGTGCTGATTTGCCCACCGTCGAAGCATTTAATGGCATAGTGCCACACCCCGCCAGCTTGACTCTGCTGGAGGGAAACTTTCGCTTAGCTGAGCGCGCTCACGTCACAGGGCCAGTCAATTTGACCGGTTTACTTAACCATTTTAATGAGCTCACCTCGCTCGCTCTGACCCAGGATCATGATGCCGAGATCCAACTGATTGAAGCCGCCATGCCGCCAGAGGCATACCGACTCAGCATTACCCCTCACGAAGTGCGTATTGCAGCAGCCACCGACACTGGATGGCGCCACGGCTTGATAAGCCTTGCTCAGTGGTATCTGCAACACGGTGAAAGCCTACCCTGCATTGAATTAGCCGATCAGCCACGGTTTGGTTTTCGCGGGATTTTTCTCGACTGTGGTCGCCACTTTCACAGCACAGCAACCATTAAGCGGCTGCTCAAGCTGATGAGCCTGTATAAATTCAATCGCTTCCACTGGCACCTCACTGATGACGAGGGGTGGCGGCTCGAAATCAATGCCTTTCCCGAGCTCACCAAAGTTGGCGCGTGGCGCGGTTATGGTCTCCCCATCGATCCACAATTGAGCGGGGGCCACGCCCCCTATGGCGGCTACTATACCCAACGCGAGGTCCGTGAACTGGTGGCGTACGCCACCGAGCTGGGTATCACCATCATTCCCGAAATTGATATCCCGGGTCATTGCCATGCTGCCATCAAGGCGTTACCTGAATTACTGGTTGAAGCAGCGGATCGCTCCCGTTACCTGTCAGTGCAATATTTTGATGACAACGTGCTAAACCCCGCACTGCCTGGCACCTATCGCTTTTTAGAGACAGTGCTAGATGAGGTATGCGAACTGTTCCCCAGTGAACATATCCACATGGGGGGGGATGAGGTGCCAACCGGCGTCTGGACCGACAGCCCCGCTTGTCAGCAATTGATGCAGCAGGAGGGATACCTCGATTGCCGTGAACTACAGGGGCATTTGTTGCGCCATTGTCAACGCTATCTGGCGACCAAAGGCAAACGCATGATGGGCTGGGAAGAAGTATTACATGGCGATAAGGTGAGCCGAGATGCCACCGTCTTCGCATGGACCAGCTTTCAAGCAGGGCTTGATGCCGCCAATGCGGGTTATCCGGTGGTGATGGCGCCAGCCCAGTTTCTCTACCTAGATCTCGCTTGGAACCACAGCATTGATGAGCCTGGCCTCTACTGGGCGGGCACCCTCAATCTGGAACAGGTCTACGCTTGCGATCCGGCCCCAGCTGATTGCCATGCCTGCGATAACATCCTCGGGGTATTAAGCCCTTTGTGGTCAGAGCTGATTACCTCCCGTGATCGTCTCGACTACATGCTGTTTCCGCGCATGCTCGCCACCGCAGAAGTCGCATGGAGTGCTACCGCGCACAAAGCGTGGACCCACTTTGCAGCCCGCCTACCGGGTCAACTGCACATCCTTGACCAGCAGCAGGTACGTTATCGCGTTCCTCAACGCTAACCTTTCCCTATCCTAAAAGTGACCGTTGATGGGGATATGCAAGCAATAACAAGAGGGGTTGCCACCATGGCAACCCCTCTTACTGTTGACCGCTTTGACATGCTTCTGCCATCTGTTAATTGAGCAGCCCCTTCTTATCGATACCGCAAATATCCCTGACAAAATAAGCAGAAATCACCTCACGCCAACTAAGATCTGCCACAATGAAAAAACTTAATTATCAATAACAAAGGGGTGTATCACGATGGCTCGCCGAGACATTCAGACGGTGGATAGTGAAGTTACTTTTCCTGCCGATGTACAACTGGTATCCACGACCGATCTGCGCGGTGTTATTACCTACGCCAACCCAGCATTTTGCCAAGTGGCAGGCTATGACATTGAAGAGCTTGTTGGGCATAACCACAACATGGTGCGCCATCCTGATATGCCTAAAGCCGCCTTTGCTGACCTATGGTCGCACCTCAAACAGGGTAAACCTTGGCGTGGTATGGTGAAAAATCGCTGCAAAGATGGCCGTTACTATTGGGTCGATGCCTATGTCACCCCGCTCTATGAAGGGAATCAAATCAGCGGATATCAATCAGTACGCACCCTGCCGGAGGTGCATCATAAAGAGATCGCCACCAAAACCTATTGTGAATTGCTAAAACAAGAGCAAGGCCGCAAAGCATTGAATCTCTCGCTTGGTACAATCCGCCACCTACTGGTGGTCCCCCTGTTGCTAGCCATTTTGGCCAGTGCGGTTCATGACCATCGTTGGCTCGGCGCAGTATGGGTACTGCTACCTCTGCTGCTTTTTATCTTGGCGTACTGGCGTGAGTTGGTGACCCTCCCTCGCTATATGCGACACTTGGAGCGGGATTACGACAGCTTGACCCGCATCATCTACTCTGGCGACAAGCCCGGGGCAATTGCCGATTTTCATCTCAAAATGTGGCAAGCCCGCATCAGGACAGTGCTCGGCCGCGTCAATGACGCCACTCAGCCACTGCAACGACTTGCCGCCGACTTGAAACAGGCATCCCATCGCGCTTACCACGATATGGCGGAACAAGATGCCCAGACCCAACAAATTGCAACCGCAATGACTGAGATGGCATCTTCAGCACAGGAGATTGCTCGTAATATTCAAGATACCAATCAGCAAGTGTCGCAAGCTCGCAGCCACTGTATGCACACTGACCGTCAACTAAGCCAGACCGAGCAGCAAATTGACCTGTTGACCCAGCAAGCAGAGCAAGCATTTAACTCGACCGTCGAACTGGTTCATGAATCGGAACGGATTGGCAGCGTGATGGGAGAGATCCAAGGAATTGCCGAGCAAACCAATCTACTGGCCCTCAATGCGGCGATTGAAGCAGCCCGCGCGGGTGAGCTCGGTCGTGGTTTCGCCGTCGTGGCCGATGAGGTGCGGACGTTGTCAACTCGCACCCACAAAGCAACCGAACAGATCCAAGGTAGCATCACTCAGATCCAGCACACCCTAGGACGTTGGCGAGATACAATGCAAACGAATCTTGAACAGACCAGAAACTGTGCCGACATCACCCGCCAAGGCTCCAGTAATTTACACACCGTACTTAGTGAAATTGAGCAAGTTTCCGAGTTTTCCGCGCAGATCGCCGCTGCGGCCGAACAGCAACAGGCGGTCGCTGAAGAGATCAGCCGCAGTATCAATCAGATCTCTCAATACTCGCGGGCTAACAGCGAGCAGATCCTCAGTGTCGATAAATCCAGCCAGCAATTGTTAGAAGGCACCAAGCAGTTACAAAAGCTAAGCCAGACCTTTGGCTGATGGCCATTGCCAAGCTCCCTGCGGAGGCGCCACAATGGCGCCTCCGTTATTTTGCTGCGCCGCACCATGCCCATCTCGTCCCCCTCTGCTTTGCGTAATGCTGTTCGTATCGAAGCCATCGTATCTCTTATCCCTGTCGGTCGCGTCGCCAGTTATGGGCAAGTTGCCGACCTTGCTGGGCTGCCTGGCCGTGCCAGGCTAGTTGGGAAAGTATTACGGCAAACCGATAAGCGCTTACCATGGCATCGCGTCGTGAGCACCACGGGCACGATTTCACTGCCTAAAGGATCAGCTGGGTTCACAGAGCAAGTCGGACGATTGCAAACAGAAGGGGTCGTAGTGATCGGCGGACGAATCAAGATGAAAGAGTGGCAGTGGCAGCCCGACCTAACCGAGCTGCTCTTTACATTGCCTTTCTAAGAAGACGGTTCAGCAACGCCACCTTTTGCGGATTAATCGATCAACGCTAAGATTTCATCACTGCGCACCTGAACCGGAATCGTTTCATCTTCGCGCTGCAACAAGACCAATAAACGTTGCGGATCAACCTCCAGCACATAAGCCGTCCCCTCCCGAGTCAGACAACTCATGCCAGGGCGAATCTCGTTTATCTCCATCACTCTCCCCTATGTAACCAAGCGACATTCCATCTGCCGCACGTTGTGCTAAGCCACTAAATTCAGAGACCCCTTAACGGGGTCTCTTTAGTTATCAGGCTTTTTTCGGCTTTGGCAAGCTCTCTTGCCAAGAACCATTATCGTAGTGAGCCGTCCAACCGGTTGCCTTACCGTTCAGCTCGGTCATCACATACTGCTCTTTAGTCTTGCGACTAAACCGCACAATGGCCGGATTACCCTCTGGATCGGTGAGCGGGGCGCCCGCCAGATATTTATGCTTAGCAGAGATGCGATCCTTGAAACGTTTGAGCTCCTCCACCAGCGGTGCACGGGTCTCGCGGGATTTGGGGAAGTTGCTGGCCGCAAGGAACAGACCAGCAGCGCCGTCACGCAGCACGAAGTGAGCATCGGACTGGGTGCATTTGAGCTCAGGCAGCGGAACCGGATCTTCCTTCGGCGGCGCGATATCACCGTTTTTCAGGATCTTACGGGTGTTCTTACAGGTCTCGTTAGTGCAGCCCATGTACTTGCCAAAACGACCGTTTTTGAGCTGCATTTCACTGCCGCAGCGGTCGCACTCAATGCTCGGCCCTTCGTAACCTTTAAGCTTGAACTGACCTTTTTCAATCTCGTAGCCATCGCAGTCGGGATTGCGACCGCAGACGTGCAGCTTGCGGCTATCGTCGATGATGTAAGCATCCATCGCGGTGCCACACACGCCGCAGCGGTGTTTGGCCCGCAGCGCCTCAGTTTCCGCCTCTTCACCGTCGGTAGCAGAGACAAACTCATCGGCCGAGACCAGATTAATGGTCTTCTTGCAACGCTCTTTCGGTGGCAAGGCATAACCAGAACAGCCGAGAAACACCCCTGTGGTAGCGGTACGGATCCCCATCTTACGGCCACAATCGGGGCAGTCGATGTCGGTCAGTACCATCTGGTTGGCACGCATCCCCCCCTCTTCCTGCTCCTTATCTGCCTGCTGTAACTCTTGGGTAAACTCGGCGTAAAAGGCATCGAGCACTTTTTTCCACTCCAAGCTCCCCTCGGCAATGCCATCGAGCTTATCTTCCATCTTGGCGGTGAACTCGTAGTTCATCAGCTCGACGAAGTTCTCCACCAGCCGGTCGGTGACGATCTCGCCCATCTTTTCGGCGAAGAAACGGCGGCTATCGACCCGCACATAACCGCGATCGACAATGGTAGAGATGATGGAGGCGTAAGTAGAAGGACGGCCGATGCCACGCTTTTCCAACTCCCGCACCAGCGCCGCTTCGGTAAAGCGGGCAGGCGGCTTGGTGAAGTGTTGGCGCGGATCCAGCTTGACCAGCTTCAGCACCTCGCCCACGATAACGGCTGGCAGCTGGGTATCTTCCCCCTTGCGACCCATCGGTGGCAGGGCCTTGGTCCAACCAGCAAAGCGCAGAATACGGCCACGAGCCTTGAGCTCGAACTCACCCGCCTTGACGGTCAAGGTGGAGGAGTCGTACTGGGCAGGGGTCATCTGGCAGGCAACAAACTGACGCCAGATAAGGTCATAGAGCCGCATAGCATCAGGCTCCATCCCTTCCAGCATCTCAGCAGTCACCTGTACGCTGGACGGGCGGATCGCCTCGTGTGCTTCTTGAGCATTGGCTTTAGGGCCGTAGAGGTTCGCCTCAGCGGGCAGATAGGCAGCGCCATACTGCTCGCCGATATATTCGCGCAGAGCCTCGACCGCTTCCTTACTGAGGTTGGTCGAATCGGTACGCATATAGGTGATGTAACCCGCTTCATAAAGACGCTGGGCCATCATCATGGTCTTCTTCACCCCAAAGCTCAGCCGGGTAGAGGCCGCCTGCTGCAGGGTGGAGGTGATGAACGGTGCAGAGGGCTTAGAGCCAGTCGGCTTATCTTCCCGATTCACTACCTTATAGTCGACCCCTTGCAGGGCTGCGACGGCAGCGAACGTCTCGGCCTGGGTCACTGGCTTAAACTCAGCCCCGTTCTGGCTGACCACTTCCATCCGCAGATCGGCTTTATCACCGGTCAGCAAGTCGGCATTGAGATCCCAGAACTCGACCGGTACGAAGGCCTTGATTTCACGCTCTTTATCGACGATGAGGCGCACCGCAACGGACTGTACTCGACCGGCGGACAGGCCACGCGCTAATTTTTTCCATAACAGCGGCGAAACCATGTACCCCACCACCCGATCGAGGAAACGACGGGCTTGCTGGGCGTTGACACGGTGAATATTAAGTTCAGATGGCTGGGCAAAGGCCTCTTGGATAGCCGTTTTGGTAATCTCGTTGAACACCACCCGCTTATAGCGGCTGTCGTCACCGCCGATGATCTCACGCAGGTGCCAAGCGATGGCCTCTCCTTCTCTGTCCAAGTCGGTTGCGAGATAGATGGTATCGGCCTTCTCAGCCAAACTCTGTAGCTCGCTGACCACCTTCTCTTTACCGGGCAAAATCTGGTAGTTAGCCTGCCAACCAGCGGTCGGATTGATGCCCATCCGGGCAAACAGGGCCTTGCGTTCCTTGGCTGCCTTCTCCGTTTCGCTCAACTTGATACCGCGAATAACGGGTTTCTTGGGCTCGCTGCTGGCACTGCCGCTGGTGGGTAGATCGCGAACATGGCCTACGCTGGATTTCACCACGTAGTCCTTGCCCAGATATTTGTTGATGGTCTTGGCCTTGGCCGGAGACTCCACTATGACCAGTGATTTGCCCATGCTGTAACTATTATCCTCATTGCACCCGACGGGGTTGGTGTGCGGTTTTGTGGGCTGTATAAGAGATTTAACGCGAAAAAGCAATCACATGAACTCATTTACCTAGCCAGCCCAACCGCTTTAGTTTCTTTATTATTAATGCGAAGCCGAGGCGCTATACGCAACCGCTTTTTCATTTTTTAGCTAAACAAGCCCTTTTTATATCTGAATAAACATAAAAAAGCGGCTGTTCTCCCTTTATTACAAAAATACAAAACATCCTTATAATGGCCACATCCTACGTAGTGCACGGATGGAACCCAATTTCGCAGGAATAAGGATACAGCCAATGAAACACTTCGAAGTTAATTTCGACGGTCTGGTCGGTCCGACTCATAACTACGCGGGTCTCTCCTACGGTAACGTCGCTTCGCAAAGCAATGCCCATGCCATCTCCAACCCACAAGAGGCGGCAAAACAGGGGCTACTCAAAATGAAAGCGCTGACCGAACTTGGCATGACCCAAGGCGTGCTGGCCCCCCAAGAGCGGCCCGACCTTGCCACCCTGCGTCGCCTCGGTTTCACCGGCAGCGACGGCCGGGTGCTGGAGCAGGCAGCCAAGCAGGCGCCTGCCGTGCTGGCAGCCTGCTATTCGGCTTCCAGCATGTGGACTGCCAACGCCGCCACCGTCTCCCCCAGTGCCGATACCCAAGATGGCCGCATTCACTTCACCCCAGCCAACCTCACTAACAAGTTTCACCGCTCCCTCGAGCCCGATATGACGGGTCGTATCCTGCGCGCAGTGTTCAACAATGAGCGCTACTTCAGTCACCATCGCCATTTACCAGACAATGATCACTTCGGTGACGAAGGGGCAGCCAACCATACTCGACTTTGCCGTGCCTACGGCGAAGCGGGGGTTGAGCTGTTTGTTTATGGCCGCAGCGCATTTGATCACGCCCGCCCAGCACCGCAACGCTATCCGGCTCGGCAAACCCTAGAGGCGAGCCAAGCCATCGCCCGTCTGCACGGCCTAGACGACGAGAACGTGGTATTTATCCAGCAAAATCCGGCCGTGATCGACCAAGGTGTATTCCACAACGATGTGATTGCGGTGGGCAACCAAAATGTACTGTTGTTCCATCAGCAAGCGTTCCTCAACACCGCGGAGGTGTTGGCCGACATTCGCCATAAATTTGGTGAGGGGGAGCTGCACTTTATCGAAGTGCCAACTGCGGAGGTGTCGGTACGAGATGCGGTGACATCATATCTCTTTAACACCCAGATCCTCACCTTACCGAACGGTGATATGGCCCTAATTGCCCCCACTGAATGCCGTGACAATCCTACGATCGCGCACTATCTGGAGACACGGCTGCGCAACGACACCCCCATCAGCCAAGTGCACTATCTCGATGTAAAACAGAGTATGCGCAATGGCGGTGGGCCAGCCTGTTTGCGATTGCGGGTAGCGATGAATGACGAGGAGCTCGCAGCCGTCAACCCAGCGTGCCTGATCAACGACCGTCAATTAACTCGGCTGGATCAATGGATCACACGCCATTATCGAGATCGCCTAAGCCTTGACGACCTGCGTGACCCCGCCTTAGTCGAAGAATCTCGTTGTGCGCTTGATGAGCTAACCCAAATTCTCAAACTAGGCGCTATCTACCCATTTCAACGCTAACAAAGCCATTGGGATAAGCCACCGGTTGCCACCTGATAGTGTACCGATGGCAACCTGTATGCTGGCCATCGCCTCAGCGATCCCCACCATCAATCGTGCTCATCAAAAAGCCAGCAAGTTCACACTGGCTGGCTGTTGCGGTGTATCTACCCGACTGATTTTTCTAAGCGGGCTTACCAGAGCGCATCCACCTTAACGCCACGGGCTCTGCTGCCATAAACGACCAAGCCCTGTTGCCAACGCTTGAGCCCCCTGCTGTCCCAACTTTTGGGCCAAGCTTTTCGGTTTGCGATAGCTGACACCGATCACCTTATGCTGGCTGGCCTGCGCCAACAGATAGTCATCACTGGTAGAGAGGAGATCCACCAGCCCTAACGCCTTGGCCTGACTCGCCAACCAGTGCTCCCCTGTCGTGACCTGATCGATATCGAGTTGTGGTCGATGTTCGGCGACAAATGCTTTGAACTGCTGGTGAATGGCGGCTAGCTCTTCGCGAAACTTCTCACGACCCAGATCGTCGTTCTCACCGAACATGGTGATGGTGCGCTTGTATTGACCGGCCGTGTGCATCTCAAACTCAATATCATGTTTTTTCAGCAACTTATTGAAGTTGGGTAGCTGGGCGATCACCCCGATGGAGCCAACGATCGCAAAGGGTGCCGCGAGGATTTGATCCGCCACACAGGCCATCATATAACCACCGCTCGCCGCCACCTTGTCGATGGCAACAGTGAGTTTGATCCCCTTGTCACGTAACCGCTGCAGCTGGGATGCCGCCAATCCATAGCCATGCACCACCCCCCCGCCAGATTCAAGTCGTAGCAGTACCTCGTCACCGGGCTGTGCAACACCAATGACCGCGCTCACCTCTTCCCGCAGCGAGGCGACCTCTTTTGCATCCATGCTGCCGTTAAAATCGAGGACAAACAGGCGACTGCGATCATCTACCGCCTTATCACGCTGCTTTTGCTGCGCTTTATGCTGCTTCTCCAGCAGCTTGCCCTGCGCCTTGTCGGCCAGTGCCAGTTGCAATTGGTAACGCCCTTGCTCAAGTTCGCTAGAGAGATCGGTGACCACCAACTCCCCCTTACGAGCCCGTGGCTGACGGCTGCTCATGACCAGTACGATGAGGGCTGCGATGGCGAGCAAACAGGTCACTATCTTGGCCAGAAACAGGCCATATTCGGTCAAAAATGTCACGATGGACTCCATAGACGGTCGATTTGTTGCACATTCTAGGGACTTTGCTCAGCTTGCGCAAAGAAACGAATCGAGCCTCCTAAAAAGCCATCTTATTGATTACAACCCCGCTATTTTATTCACTTTTTTGTGCCCCTTGCTGGTCAAAGTGGCTCGCAAATCAGTACACTTGGCCACTATTATCATGCTCTTATGCCCCTTATTGCCTACAGGAGTTGCCATGCTTGATTATCAGGCCCCCTGCGATCTGCTTAAAGACAAAGTCATTCTGGTCACCGGCGCCGGTGACGGCATTGGCCGAGAGGCAGCCCTGACTTACGCTGCCCACGGAGCCACGGTGATCTTACTTGGCCGCACGAGTGCGAAACTGGAAGCGGTGTATGACCAAATTGAGGCGGCCGGCCACCCGCTGCCCGCCATCGTGCCTGTCGACCTGAAAGGGGCGACGGCGGCACACTACCGTGGTATGGCGGAAACCTTCTCCCAGCAGTTTGGCCGCCTTGATGGTGTGCTGTTCAATGCTGGCCTACTGGGCACCCTCTCCCCCTTCGAACATATTCAAGAAAAAGAGTGGGATGAGGTGATGCAGGTGAACGTAAAATCGGAATTTTTGCTCACGCAAGCCCTGCTGCCACTGCTGCGCCAAAGTGCCAAAAGCCACGGTGATGCCACCATCATCTATACCTCTTCGAGTGTGGGCCGTAAGGGCCGCGCCTATTGGGGCACTTATGCCATCTCTAAATTTGCCATTGAGGGGATGATGGAGGTGCTTGCTGATGAGTTGGAGAACACCGGAGTTCGCGTAAACACCCTCAACCCCGGCGGCACTCGCACTAAGATGCGGGCCAGCGCCTTTCCCGCCGAAGATCCGCAAACCCTCAAAACCCCTGCCGATTTGATGCCACTCTATCTTTATCTGATAGGGCCAGACAGTCGCGGCAAAACCGGCCAAACTTTTGTGGCTCAGCCCAAATAGTTGACGAAAAAAATCTATTCCCTGCGCGGCTAGCGTTACATTAATAGGGTGCGGTAACCCCCTAACAGGTACAGGGCGAGCAGACCCTGTACCATTCGATAGCCACCTAATCCTCAATCAGGTTGAGTTATGTTTCGTCCCAAAAGCACTTTTGAGCAATGGCGGATCTTTCAAGCAGTGGTTGACTATGGCGGCTATGCCCAAGCTGCTGAGGCGCTGAACAAAAGCCAATCAGCCCTCAATCATGCGGTTGCGAAATTACAACAGAGTATCGGCGTCCCTCTCTTGGAGGTTCGTGGCCGTAAAGCGGTGTTAACCCCAGCAGGGGCGATTTTCCTCAAGCGAGCTCGTCAGCTAAGCCAACAGATGGAAGAGTTGGAACTGTTGGCCAATAACCTTGAACGACAGTGGGAACCGCAGATCAATCTCTATGTCTCAGCGCTTCATCCACGGGCTCGGCTCTACCGCGCGCTGGTCCAGTTCTATCCTCGCAGTCGTGGTTGCCGCATTAATCTGCATGAGCGTATTCACTGCCATTTCAATACCTTGCAAATGGGCGATCTGATGATCACCGAGCACTTGCCGACCGAACATACCGGCTTGCTGCTCGATGAGGTCTGTCTCATTCCAGTGTGCGCGGCGACTCACCCGCTGGCGAGCCAGCCATCGCCCCTCAACACTGACGCGCTGGCCAACTATAACCAACTCAGCCTCCACCCTCCGATCCACCGCTCCGTTGATTGGAACGATGCCGACGACACCGGCTGGCGGGCGACGCACTATCACGAAGTGATGACCATGATAGCGATGGAATTGGGATACGCCTGGCTACCTCGACACTTGATCGAGGCCGAACTGGCTGCAGGTAAGCTGGTCGCGCTGGATCTGGAAAGTGGCAGTGAACGCCATGTTTATACCTACCTGTTAACCCTTGCGCCGGAATCGCTCGGCCCTGCCGCAGAGTTGCTGCTACGCTGCCTGCGCAATGAGTATCAAGGTGAGCAGGGCAAAACGCGCTAAACGTTTGGCACCCGCCAGCAGGCGACCAGCGCTGCTAGCGCTAATCCGGTCGCCACGATAAAGACCCCGTGAAAATTCCACACTTCGGCTACCCCTCCCGCAATGGCCCCCGCCATGATCGAGCCAGTTCGGATACTGTTGGTAAATAAGGTAGTGGCTACCCCCGTCCGGCCCGGCATGAGATCCTGAAAATATGACATGCCGATCCCTGCCACGATGCCGACGAAAATGGCATTGAGTAGCTGCAAGGCCAGCAGCGCCGTTTGACTAGATAAGGTCACTAACCCCACGTAAAACGCCAGCCCTGCTCCCACCGCCACTAGCAGCATGGGCCGCTTGCCAACACGGGCGGTGTAATAACCCGCCAATAACATGAAAGGGATCTCGATGGCGGCTGCTGTTCCCATCAAAAGACCCGCCAATCGCTCTTCTAATCCCAGCTCACGGGTAATGTAAAGGGGCATATTGATGAGGTACATGCTGTTACAGGTCCACATCAGGGTAGAGGCGATAAACAGCGCACGTACCGCCGGATCACGCCAACTACTGACCCGCTCCTGATCCGGGTCTTGGGCGGGCCGAGGAATTGATGGGAGCCAGCGCCACACAACCACCGCACAGAGCAGATACGCACACGCCGAGGCGAGATACATCACGTCAAAGCCATAGCCGATAGCCAGTGCAAAGGCGAGCGGTGGGCCAATGACCCACGCTAATGAGAACTGGGCCCGCAGCACTGAGCTGAACATGTCAGCTCGCTTGTTGTGGCGGTCGGCATACTCCCGCGCTAAGGCAAAGAGCTGGGGACTGGCGGTAGAAGCCAAACTGGCCAGCAGCACCCCCACACTCACCAGTAGCCAGTAGTTGCGATGCCAAGCAAACAGTAACGAGAGCGCGACTCCAGCCAGACAACAGCGCAAGATCAACTGCTTACGATCCCCTTTGCGATCGGAGCGATGACCAAGCCACTGGCTGATCAAGATACCCACTACTGCATTGACGGTATAAAACAGCCCCACCAGAAAGGGGCGAACTTGTACCTCTTTGGCTAAAAATAGGCTCAACGTTGGCACCTGCAGTGCCACCGCCATCCCCGTTATGAAGGTCACCGCCACAAACGAGAGCGAGACAGGATCTGGACGGCGGGCTAGCGCCATCAATAACGCCATGGAATTTACCCTTTGTAGGATCGAGCAGGACGGGCGGGATAACCCGACAACCGTATGAAATAGCGGCATTTATCTTATTCACTATCGAGATCTGGCTCAAGGTTATCACCCTGCCGCTTGCCGCTTGCGAGGCGAGCTGCGACCTCGTACAGTGAAGGCCCATCGGCCAGCACCAGGAGTTCGCATGTTTGATTTTGATCAGGAAATAGACCGCAGTGGCACCATGAGCCTTAAGTGGGACAAGTACAAGGGGCAAGATGTGCTCCCGATGTGGGTCGCCGATACCGATTTCGCCGCCCCCCCCGCCGTAGTAGCAGCGCTCACCGAGCGGGTTGCTCACGGCATCTTTGGCTATTCTCGCCCCTCGCCTCGCCTGATCGAACTCATTATGCAACGAATGGCGAGCCGCTATCACTGGGATATTCAACCAGAGTGGCTGGTGTTTCTGCCCGGCGTCGTACCAGGCCTGAACTTAGCTTGCAAAGCGTGGAGCCAGCCTGGTCGAGGTATCGTCACCCCCAAACCAGTCTACTACCCCTTCTTGCAAGCACCGGGTTTTAACGATCGCCCACTGCTCACCGTCCCCATGGTGTTAGAGGCGGAACGCTGGGTACTGGATCTCGCAGAGTTAGAGCGCCAAGCCCCTTCAGCCGATCTGCTGCTGCTGTGTAATCCGCACAATCCGGGGGGCACCGTTTTTACCCGTGCTGAGCTGCTGGCTATCGACGCCATCGCCGAACGCCATAATCTGGTGATTTGCTCCGATGAGATCCACTGTGATCTGTTGCTTGATAAGCAAGCTCGTCACATCCCCTATGGCGCCTTAACCCCTGCCGCAGCGGAGCGCTCAGCGGTGATGATGGCCCCCAGTAAAACCTTCAACATCGCTGGGCTGTGCTGCTCGTTCGCGATCGTGCCCAATGCCCGCCTGCGCCTGAAATTGCAGCAGGCCATGCGTGGCATCAGCGCCGATGTTAATCTGCTGGGCTTTGTGGCCGCACAAGCTGCCTACCAAGAGGGGGAACCTTGGCTCAGCGAGCAACTGGACTACTTAGCTGGCAACTTGGCACTGATTGAACAAGCCGTCAGCCGCTGGCCTGGCGTCACCTTGGCTAAGCATCAAGCGACCTATCTCGCTTGGATCGATGTCAGTGCTCTTGATCTAGCAGACCCAATTGCCTTCTTCGAGCACGTCGGGGTGGGCCTCTCCCCCGGTGCCCAGTTTGGCGATGGCCAGTTTGTTCGTCTCAATTTTGGCTGCACCCGCGCCACACTGACGCAAGCACTGCAGCGGATGGAACAGGCTATTTTAAACCGCCCCTGATAGCTGAGCGATCTCGCTAGCAGAGCGACCAAGTCAGTGCGAGGAGGAAGATCACAACGCAGGGAGATACGCCAGCATCCGCGACGCACAGCGATAAGGAAAGTTGATGCGGCAAATAGTACAGCCGTCACCCAGCGATCATGTCGGTATGTTTGACGCCGACCTGATGATCGGCAGATGGCTGCAACAGCCTTGCATTACTAGCCAGTCACCGCACATCACGACGTTATCTAGCACAACAAAAATGCGCCCCAATCGAATTCGATTGGGGCGCATTTTTCACGGCAACAAGTGCTAGTTAGAGGCTTTGTGTGAAGGTACGAGTGACAACATCACGCTGCTGCTCTGGGGTCAGTGCATTGAAGCGCACCGCATAGCCAGAAACACGGATGGTCAACTGCGGATATTTTTCTGGATTGGCGATGGCATCTTCCAGGGTCTCACGGCGCAGTACGTTCACATTGAGGTGTTGGCCACCTTCGACAACAGGCTCAGTTTGCACCGGTAATTCACGGTATTCGAACTGCCCGAGGTCAGCCAATGGGACTTCTTGATCAGCAGAAAATAGATCGCCTTTGACACAAATGCAGCGAGCTTGTTGCTTCTCTTCATCCAGCAGCCAGAAAGAGTTCAACAGGGTGCTATGTTCGGCTTGCGTAATTTGAATGCCTTTAATCATGGTAGGGCTCCTCGATAGGACAACAGACTCGACTGTAAGGAAATTACCCTGCTGTATTTAAGTTACCGTGTTGATACTCAGCTGACTTAAGAGGGGCTTGCCTTACACCTTTATTTTGCTGAGTTCATGTATACCATGATGATCAAGTTACAAAAATTGACCCAAATCAATAAAACCTAAATTTCACCGTGTTTTTTTGATTAAATCATTGAGCATAATCAAAAAAACCAACAATTAATGAGTCGATAAGATGGATAAATTCTACATCTTTTATTTATCAAATCTAGTAAGTTAACTACATATTTACTGGGCGATATCATAAATGAGATACAAAAGGAACTTGCCAAATCCAGATCCTTGGCCTAGCACTGAGGGTCTATCCCTGCAGGCGTGATGGGCTGTAGTGGCATAGTGAAGGTGGTCACCCATGGCGCCATCACAAACACGCCTATCGGTCAGGACGACCCTGATCCTTGCTGAGGAAAAATGATCCGCGCTCATGTCACGGTGATTGCGGCAAGGCAGAAGGTGGCGAAGGTCGCAGGTAAACCGAAATAACTTGGCTGGCAGGCTGCCAATCACACATGCCACCTGTTGGTAGCAGACCCCGTGGCGGTTCGCCACGGCATCCGGCCAAATATGATGGCCCTTTAAGCGACCTCAGAAACGTGTGGTAGGGAGAGTCGGTTAGCGAGTGCTTGATAATGTTGGCTAATTTGCCCACCAAACAGCGGGTCATCCATGGATTTATGGTGCCAATGTTGCTCCAGATAACGCCAGTCATCCTCTGTTAAGGCGCTGCGTAACAGTGGAAAAATAACGCCCTCTTCATAATTCATGTGACTTTCTTGCAGCGCGATAAAGCGCTCCAACTTAGCGGTAAATTGCTCAAGCGGGATCACGGCATCGAGCAAAATCACCTCGACCATCCCTTTGAGTTCAGCCCCAGCTTCCAATAACGTGGCATGCTCTTGATGCAGCCGATTAGCGATCTCCCCTTCGACGACTCGGTATTTCAGATAGTGCTCATAGATGAGATCTTCCTTGGGGTGATGATGCTTGTCAGATACGTCGCGCAGATAATTGATGACATCGCGCACCAAAAAGTAACTGATGGTTTTTTCAGTGCGAATAGCGGCTAACTTATGCTTAAGCAAGGCCAGCAGCCGGGTGATATTGAGATGATCCTCATGCAAGCTCGATAACATATGCACTCCTTGGCACTTAATGAAACCGTCAATTACCTGAGCATACCGTTATCTGCAGGGCAAATATTGTACTGGATCAATAGCAGACTGACTTCCAGTCGATCTCAACTTGGTTTTGTTGTGCCAATAGCCGATTAGCTTCAGAAAAATGGCCGCACCCAATAAAACCTCGGTGGGCGGAGAGTGGGCTGGGGTGAGGGGCGGTCAACACATAATGGCGCTGACGATCAATAAAACGCCCTTTTTTCTGGGCATGCGCGCCCCACAGTAGAAATACAACACCTTGGCAACTGATATTAATTTGTTCAATCACTCGGTCGGTAAAGGTTTCCCAGCCCAAATGAGCATGAGAGTGCGCCATGCCTGCCTGTACAGTCAAAACCGTGTTAAGCAACAGCACGCCCTGCTTGGCCCACGATTCAAGAAAACCATGATTGGGGGTGACAAACCCAGGGAGGTCCCGTTGCATCTCTTTATAAATATTGACCAGTGAAGGTGGCGTTCGAACGCCGGGTAAAACAGAAAAACAGAGGCCATGGGCCTGATGCGGGCCATGATATGGGTCCTGACCCAGGATGACGACCTTCACCTGATTTAACTCGGTTAACTTGAATGCGTTGAATACGTCACTCGCGGGGGGATAGATTATCTTGCCCGCCTCCCGCTCAGCTCTGACGGCAGACAATGTACTTTTGAAGTAGTCTTTCTCTTTTTCAGAACCAATAACATCACTCCAATTTAGCACTGCAAAATCCTCACTGGCCAAGGTAAAGCGCTCAGGATAGGGGGCCAGCTAACAAGACGCAACCACCGCCGATTGACGGCGTGATTGAGCCAACACAGAGCGAATATCAGGTGCACATAACATGGTGCTTTCCCTTTGGTCGTCACCAGAGGCAGCTCATTCATGCGGGCAGTTTAGGCGGGGGTTATCAGGCTATCTCTTGGGCCATGGTGACAACAAGGCGCTGACCCATACTGGACGATACAGCATCACCCGACGATTCACAGGATGGGCGATGTAGTGACCGTAATCTTGCTTGCTCCTGAGCACCAAGAGAACCTATTATTCCGGCCCTGCTGTTCGAGAGCGTTGTATGTCTGTTACTGATTTGGGGCAAGCCCCGCTTTCCCGCCTGTTTTTACGCTATGTCACACCGACAGTAGCCGCCATGTTAGTCACAGGTATCTATGTCACGATCGATGGCATCTTTGTCGGCCATCTGCTGGGGCAAGATGGCTTGGCGGGCCTGATGCTTGCCTACCCTATCTGCGCCGTGCTTTATGCCGTAGGAGCATTGATCGGCATGGGGGCCTCTGCACTGGTCTCTTTTTATCTGGGTAAGAACGAACACACCAAAGCCCGCCATATCGTCGGTAATGCCCTCGTGATGGTGCTCCTCAGCTCCCTCGTGCTGAGCAGTCTCGGGATCTACTATGGCGAAGCCATGTTGGCTTGGATGGGCGCGGAAGGTGAGATCTTTAGCGCAGGGCTGGCCTATCTCCAGGCTTATGCGTGGCTTGGTTTCTTTGCAATACTTTCAATGACATTCAGCTCATTGCTGCGCAACGATGGCCGGCCCGGTTTTGTGACCATCATTATGGTGCTAGGAGGGCTGATTAATGTTGGGCTCGATTATCTACTGATGGTTGTTTTTCCGTTTGGCTTAGCAGGGGTGGCGACCGCGACCATGTTGTCCCAAGCCGTGACTGGCAGTCTCTGTTTATGGCATTTCTTTACCCCCCGCAGCACGTTACGGATTGGTTGGGACACATTATTCCCCAATTGGCAACTCATGCTCGAAATGACGCGGCTCGGTACTTCCAGCTTACTCATGTACCTCTATTTATCGGTGGTACTTGCCCTGCACAATAAAGCACTGCTCGTTGTTGGCAGCTCATTACATATCGCCGCCTATGGCGTGCTCAGCTATACCGAAGCATTCTTCTATCTCATCTTTGAAGGCATCGCCATGGGTATCCAGCCGATCGCCAGCTACAACGCTGGGGCGGGTCACTGGCAACGGGTGATGCGGATTCGCAATCTAGCACTGGGGATCACCTTGGTGATCGCCCTGTGTGGCATGGTCCCACTCTATATATGGCCTGAAGCGGCCGTCTATCTGTTTGCCGGTGACAATCCTGCCTTACTGCCTGTCGCAACGCTGGGGATCTGGCTCTACTTCTGGGGATTACCGATGGAAGGGTTATTACTCGTCGGGGCAACCTACTTCCAAGCCATCAATCGCGCTCGTATTGCCTCCTTACTCACTGGAGGGAAACTGGTCTTTATTGGCGGATTTTTGTGGGGATTTTCGACATTGTGGGGCGTTGCCGGAGTCTGGTTAGCACTCCCCACTTGCAGCACACTGTTGGTACTGCTGATGTGGCAAGCGATGCGGCAAGAAGCCGCATTACACAGAGGGAAAGGCTGACTTAAGTCAATCCCAAATCATCAACATAAAAAAAGACCAGCTAATGCTGGTCTTTTTAGTTTAATGGTGCGGAAGGAGAGACTCGAACTCTCACGCCTAGGGCGCCAGAACCTAAATCTGGTGCGTCTACCAATTTCGCCACTTCCGCAAATTTTCAATCCTACTCGCGATTTTAACGATGTCTGACTATCAACATCACTAAAACGCTCGACCGCACATCACGATAACCACGGTCTAAATATGGCTGGGGCACTAGGATTCGAACCTAGGTATGGCGAGATCAAAACCCGCTGCCTTACCGCTTGGCGATGCCCCAACAACTAAATGGTGGCTATGACGGGATTCGAACCTGTGACCCCCGCATTATGAGTGCGATGCTCTAACCAACTGAGCTACATAGCCAACTTGCGTCCAGTGAGGAGTTGCTTCGTCACTGTGCGGGCCGAATTATGCGTATCTGGCTCTAGGGCGTCAACCCTTTTTTTGCCAGAAAAACGCAATTTGAGTGCGTTTGACCAGATATTGGCCTCTGTTGCGCAAAAGGCCAACAATCTGGTTTTTTTTAAGACATGGCCATGATTGCACGGGCAATAACAAATAAAAAACAGGCCAGCAAATGCTGGCCTGGCATGGGATTAGACGTTGAACAGGAAGTTCATGATATCGCCATCTTTGACGATGTACTCTTTCCCTTCCGCACGCATCTTGCCCGCTTCCTTGGCGCCTTGCTCACCCTTGTAGGTAATAAAGTCGTCAAAGGCGATGGTTTGGGCGCGAATAAAGCCTTTTTCAAAGTCAGTGTGGATCTTGCCAGCCGCTTGCGGGGCAGTGGCTCCAACCGGGATAGTCCAGGCACGCACCTCTTTCACGCCGGCGGTGAAGTAGGTCTGCAGATTGAGCAGCTCATAACCGGAGCGAATAACACGGTTCAGGCCCGGCTCTTCGATACCCAGATCAGCCATGAACTCAGCGCGATCTTCATCGTCCAGCTCAGCGATGTCCGCTTCGATGGCGCAGCAGACCACCACCACGACCGCGTTCTCGGCGGCAGCAATCTCGCGCACCTTGTCCAGATAAAGGTTGTTCTCGAAGCCATCTTCCGCCACGTTGGCGATATACATGGTGGGTTTCAGGGTTAAGAAGTTGAGGTGGCTCACGGCGGCCAGCTCGTCTTTCTCAAGCTTCAGACCACGGATCATCTGGCCGTTTTCCAATGCGACCTTGACCTTCTCCAGCACCTCCACTTCCAGCTTGGCATCCTTGTCGCCGCCTTTGGCGCGCTTGGACTGGCGGTGAATAGCACGCTCGCAGGCATCCAGATCCGACAGGGCCAGTTCAGTGTTGATCACTTCGATATCATCCGCAGGGGAGACCTTGCCGGCAACGTGAATGATGTTCTCGTCGTCGAAGCAGCGCACCACGTGGCCGATCGCCTCGGTTTCACGGATATTGGCCAGGAACTGGTTGCCCAGACCTTCACCCTTGGAGGCACCAGCAACCAGACCTGCGATGTCGACGAATTCCATGGTGGTCGGTACAACGCGCTGCGGATTGATGATGGCCGCCAGCTGATCGAGGCGGGGATCCGGCATCGGCACCACACCAGTGTTCGGCTCGATGGTGCAGAACGGGAAGTTGGCGGCTTCGATACCGGCCTTGGTCAGCGCGTTGAACAGGGTGGATTTGCCTACATTGGGCAGGCCCACGATACCGCATTTAAAACCCATGGATTGTTACCTTATTGATGGATGCTATTGAGGGTCGCCCGCAGGCGGCCCATGTCATGCTTTATTCGGCCTTGAAGCTGTGTAAACGGTTCATGGCCTTGGTCATATCTTGTTTGAACAGGATATCGGTGGCGCGCAGGGATTCGTCCAGCGCGGCGTCGATCAGGCTCTGTTCACTGCTGGGGGCCTTGGTCAGGACAAAGCCTGCCACTAACTCTTTGCTGCCGGGATGGCCGATCCCAAGACGCAGCCGGAAGAAGTTATTGTTGTTGCCCATCTTGGCGATGATGTCCTTGAGGCCATTGTGGCCGCCATGGCCACCACCCTGCTTGAATTTGGCGATGCCCGGCGGCAGGTCAAGTTCGTCATGGGCCACCAGCATCGCTTCCGGCTCAATCTGATAAAAACGCGCCAGTGCGGCCACCGCCTTGCCAGAGAGGTTCATATAGGTGTGCGGGATGAGCAACCGCACATCCTGCCCCTCAACGAGGATGCGGGCAGTATGGCCGAAGAACTTGGGCTCTTCACGCAGGCTGACATTGTGCCAGCGGGCCAGTTGCTCCACATACCAAGCGCCCGCGTTGTGGCGGGTTTTGGCATATTCCGGGCCGGGGTTGCCCAGTCCGACGATCAGTTTGATTTCGCTTGTCACGCTTGATGTCTTCGCTCGCAGCTGCCGTGGGCACACTACCCAAAGCAATAGGACGCGATATTCTAGCCGCCGAGTGCCAATCACTCAACCAATGTACGGCTGCTCATGATGAGGTAGCAGGCGTAGTGGTGTCGTGAATGTCGCCATCTGCCATACGGTCATGACGTTACCCGAGCATATAATGGTGCCATCGACGAGCGAGCTGCCGACTGCAACGCCCTACCCATCCTTGTCAAAAGAAACGTCAGTCACGCACCTAGGTCAGGGAGACGCTGATGATAAACTGGGCCGATAAACCGTGGGATCATCAGTGAACAAGCACGCTCTCTATCTCCTGCCATACTGGCTAAAGTATCGCCAAGTGATTGATGTACCTATAGACTGTTGTTTTTTCTTGCCCTATAATTCACGCCGCAAAACATACGCTTCGGCCCCTTAGCTCAGTTGGTTAGAGCACTCGACTCATAATCGATTGGTCGCCCGTTCAAGTCGGGCAGGGGCCACCAAATTCAGCAAGGCGCAGCAGGTGATTCACCGCTGCGCCTTTTGCTTACTTGGCATTTGGGGTGTCATGGCCGCTGTTGAGGTGATGCTTGGATAAAATCGTGATGGTCTGCTCCTCCTCTCGTCCCCCCGCAAATGACACTATCGGTCTAGTTACCTTCCCCTACAGCTGCACAGCCGCGTGATGACCCCTGCGGCAAGCTCGATCGCTTATCAGGTGCTCAAAAAATAAACCCCCAAGCAGCGCTTGGGGGTTTATCAATCACTGAGATGATGGGCGGCTCTTTGCCGATCAACCTTTATAGATCTTGGGGTTAAACACGTCCCGCAGCCAATCCCCCAGCAGGTTGATGACCAGCACCAGCACCACCAGGCAGATGCCTGGGAAGGCGGTGATCCACCAAGAGCCGGAGAAGATGTAGTTGAAACCGACGCTAATGAGCGAGCCCAATGACGGCTGATCGACCGGCATCCCGAGCCCCAAGAAGGAGAGTGCGGCCTCACTCATGATGGCATTGGCCACCTGCACGGTGGAGATAACCAAAATGGGTGACAAGCAGTTAGGCAGAATGTGGCGGAACATAATGCGCGGGGCACGGAACCCCATCACCTTGGCCGCTTCCACATACTCTTTCTTCTTCTCCGCCAACACCGAGGCCCGCACGGTACGGGCATATTGCGGCCACTCGGCGATACCGATGATCACCACCAGCATCATGATGGCGAACTTCGAGTAGAACTCGGAGCCAAAGGTTGCCTGAAAGATCGCCGAGATGATGATCGCCACCATCATGGTGGAGAACGACAGCTGCACATCAGCAAAACGCATCAGCAGACTATCGACACGCCCGCCGAAATAACCGGCGATCAGACCGATGACGATGCCGATCACCAGCTGCAGCGCCACCGCAAACAGACCGATAGTGAGCGAGATACGGGCGCCATAGAGGATGGTGCTCCAGATATCGCGGCCCTGGTTATCGGTGCCGAGCCAGAAACGCGCTTCGCCGCCTTCCAGCCAAGAGGGCGGTAACTCGGCATCCATCAGATCGAAGGTTGTTTGGTCATAGACGTTGTGCGGGGCCAACCAAGGCGCCAGCAGTGCTGCCAGCACAAACACCATGAACACCGCAAAACTGAACATGGCTACCTTGTCCCGCAGGAAGTAGTAGACGATGTCAGAGTTCTTGAATCGCGCCCAACGGCTTGGGCTTGCAGTTACAGCATTAGTCATCTGTTACCCCTTGGCAGTTAGGTTAACGGTCGGGTTGATCAACCCATATAGCAGGTCGACCAAGGTATTGGTCACCACAAAGATCAGTCCCACAAAGATGACGTAGGCGGTGATAAGAGGGGTATCAACCCGGTGGATCGCCTCAAGGAACAGAAAACCGGTACCCGGCCACTGGAATACGCTTTCGGTCAGGATGGTGTAGGCCACCATGGTGCCAATCTGCACTCCACCGACGGTAATCACCGGCAGCATGGTGTTCTTGAGGGCATGGCTGTAGTAAACCTTGTTGTTGTCCAAGCCTTTGGCGCGGGCAAACTTGACGTATTCCGAGGAGAGCTGTTCGAGCATCTCGGAGCGCACCAATCGGATAAACAGCGGCAGCATGATCGAGGAGAGCGACACCGCCGGCAGGATCAGGTGCAAGATACCATCCCAAGTGAAGAAGCCCGACTCCCAACCCAACAGGTTGTAGGTCTCGCCACGGCCATAGGCCGGCAGCCAGCCCAGCTGGATCGAGAAGAGATACATCAGCATGATGGCCGTCAAAAAGACGGGGATCGAAATACCGATACTGCTGGCAGCCATGATGAACTTGGTGCCAACGCTGCGCGGACGGATGGCCGAATAGACCCCAAGCGGGATCGAAACGGCAACGATGATCAAGGCAGCCGCAAAGACCAGCTCAAGGGTTGCTACCAGCTTGTCGAGGATCACCTCAAGGGCTGGTCGCTTGAAAAAATAAGAGGTGCCCAGATCCCCATGTACCGCATTTTGCAAAAAACGGCTGTATTTGACTAAAAAGGGATCATTCAGGCCCATTTTTTCGCGCAATTCCTGACGTTGAGCTTCGGAGACAGATTGTCCGACCAGCTCACGCAAGGGGTCCCCCAGGTTATCCTGGATGGAAAAGGCGACCAGGCTGATGACGAACATCACTATCACGGCCTGACAAAACCGTTTCAGCAGGAATGTAAACATGCTTGTCCTTCATACGTAGCTTGTGACGTAACACAGGCTCTATTTCATGAATGAAGTGACCATTGAGGTCACTTCATTCCACTCTTACTTCATGATGTGCTTACTTAGTGACCACCAAGTCACCCAAATAAGGGAATACCATGGCATTAGCGACCTGCTTGATGTCCACGTTCTTCTTGGCACCATAAGCCACGTTTTCCCAATGCAGCGGCACATAAGCAGCGTCTTCAATTAACAACGCTTCAGCCTTTTTCAGCATCTCGGCACGTTTGGCAGGATCGGTCTCGGTGTTGGCTTGCATCACCAAGTTGTCGACGTCGGTGTTGGCATTACCAGCACAGTTGTACTGACCCATGCCGGTTTTGGCATCTTTAGTGAAGGTCAAAAACTCAAACAGGTTGGCGCTGTCTTCGGTGTCTGAGTGCCAGCCAATCAGCTGCATATCAGCGGCACACTTATCAAACTCCGGCCAATACTGGGCTACCGGCATGGTCTTCAGATCCACCTTGATGTTGATCTTGGCCAGCATGGCGGAGACCGCTTGAGCAATCTTGACATCATTGACATAACGCGCGGCGGGCGAGATAAAGCTCAGCTTGAAGCCCTGCTCATAACCGGCCTCTTTCATCAGTGCTTTCGCTTTAGCCACATCATATTGCGGGGTCAGGGTGTCGTTATGGCCGACATAGCCTTGCGGACTCAGCTGACCGGCCGGTGTACCGAAGCCTTTGTTGATCTTCTCGACGATGCCTACCTGATTGATGGCGTAGTTGATCGCTTGGCGGACACGCTTGTCTTTGAGGGCTGGATTGGTGTTCTGATTCAGCTCGATGATGATGATACGCGTACCTGGCAGAGTCACCAGCTGGGTATCCTTACCATTTTTGACCCGTTCCAGATCGTTAGGGGCGACCGGATAGATCACATCTACGTCGCCACCCAGCAGGGCCGCAACACGGGTGGCGTCTTCTTTGATCGGCACCACAGTCAAGTTATCAACGTTGCCCTTAGAGGCTTTGTCCCAGTAGTTAGCGTTACGGGCATAGTCCAGCTTCACCCCTTGCTCACGGAACTTCACGGTGAACGGACCAGTACCGGAGACATTGGTCGAGGCAAAGGAGCTGCCGTTTTTAACGATCTCGGCCTTATCTTTACCCGCGTCGGTTTTGCCCGCATAGAACTTGGTATCCATCGGGAAGAAATAGGTCGCGGTCTGCAGCACCAGTGGGAATGGCTTAGCGGTAATGAAATCGACGGTATGGTCATCGATCTTCTTCACTTCGGTGATCGGCTCAAAAATCGCTTTGTAGTCGACCGAGGACTTCATCCGAGTCATGGTCCACACCACATCATCAGCGGTGAAGTCATTACCGGAGTGGAATTTGACCCCCTTACGCAGGAAGAAACGCACCGTGTTGTTATCGATGCGCTCAAATTTTTCCGCCAAACGTGGTTCAAACTGCATATCTTGGCTGTAGCGAACCAAGGGATCGAACACCAGATGAGACATCTCTAGAGTCTGACCAGACAGCTGCTCCTGCGGATCGAGCGACGTGGCATCGGAAGCAACAGCCACCTTGATGTCGGCGGCGCTGACATTAAAAGCCAGCCCAGCAGCAAACAGCGCCATCGCAATCTTGGATAATCCTTTTTTCATTTTTTTCTCCATGCGTCTTATTTTATTGACACTTAACATTGGCAAGCAAAGCTGATGAATAGGAACTTCCTAGCTTGCTATCTCTAGCCCCTCGCGGGACATTCCTTTGAACTCTGGCATCAGGGAAATCAGCTTGCGGCTGTACTCATGCTCAGCATTGGTAAACAACTTTTCGGTCTCGGCGACCTCGACCAAATGGCCGTGCTGCATCACCCCAATGCGATCGCACATCTGGCGGATCACCGGCAGATCGTGACTGATGAACAGCATGGTGAGCCCCAACTCCTGCTGCAGATCTTTGAGCAGGTTGAGGATCTGGGCCTGCACCGACACATCCAGCGCCGAGGTCGGTTCGTCGCAGATGAGGAAGCGCGGCCGCGTGGCCAGGGCGCGGGCAATGGAGATGCGCTGGCGCTGACCGCCGGAGAACTCGTGGGGATATTTCAGCCCGGCACGGCGGCCAAGGCCAACATGATCCAGTAGATCACCGACAATGCCCTCAATCTGGCTTTCACTACTGGCTAGCTGATGAAAACGGATCGGCTCGGCAATGATGTCCGCGACCTTCATCCGTGGATTCATTGATGAGTAAGGGTTTTGGAACACCATCTGCATCTGGCGGCGTAGCGGGCGACGCTCACCCTCGCCCTTAAGCGCCGTCAGATCGATCCCCTCGAACACGATCTTGCCACTATCAGGCGGATACAAACCGGTGATGGCACGGGCAATGGTCGATTTGCCGGACCCCGACTCCCCCACCAACCCAAAGGTCTCCCCTTCGAAGATGTCGAAGCTGATGTTGTTGCAGGCCTGCACATACTGGCGGCGGCTCGGGAACAGGGAGTCCTTGGTGACAAATTTAAGATCGACGTGCTCCACCCGCAGCAGCGCCCCTTGATAGGCCCGCTCGTCCTGACGTTGGCCAAGCCAATGGGTCTTAAGGTCGATTTGGGTATCCGGTGCACTGGCATCTTCGATATAAGAGACCAGTGGAAAGCGCACCAGCTTCACATCTGAGCGCGGCACTGCTGAGATCAGACTACGGGTATAAGGGTGGTTAGGTGCACCAAGTACCTGCTCGGTGCTGCCAAACTCCACCAGATCGCCGCGATACATCACCGCCACCTTGTCGGTGATGTTAGAGACCACGCCCATGTCGTGAGTCACCAACATACAGCCTACTTGCCGTTCTTTGCAGAGGGTACGGATAAGCTGGAGGATCTGATCCTGAATAGAGACGTCCAACGCCGTGGTTGGCTCGTCGGCAATAATGAGCTCTGGATCGCAAGAGAGCGCAATGGCAATGACCACCCGTTGCCGCATCCCCCCCGAGAACTGATGTGGGTACTGTTTAATCCGTAGTTCCGGCTGCGGTATACCCACAGCGGTCATCAATGCTAACGCTTTACTAAACGCTGCCTCACGGGAAAGCTCGGTATTAGCCAAGATGGTTTCAATCAACTGCTGTTCAACCGTGAACAGTGGATTGAGGGAAGTCATCGGGTCTTGGAAGATAAAACCGATACGTGAACCACGAATAGCACGCATCTGACGTTGGCTCTTGCCTGAAATCAACTCACCATTGAGGTAGATATCACCACGGGCGATGCGTCCCGGTGGACTAAGCAGATCAATAACCGCGTTGCCGATAGTCGATTTACCTGCGCCGGACTCACCTACGATGCCAACGATTTCCCCTTTTTCGATGGAAAAAGAGAGATTTTTAACTGCGGCCAACACCCCATAGCGGGAGGGGTACTCGATCGCTAAGTTTTTTACTTCGAGCAAGGACATGGTTACCTCTGCAGGGGACATTCACCCCCAATAATTCATCTGTCAATCAGCCACAGATGCCAGTCATGACCTTGGGTAAATAGAGACTCACTCTATGGGATGGTGGGACTAGCGATCTGGGCGGGGTTTTGCATTTTTCTTGGAATAACCCGCGAGTAACTTAGACGGTTTGCCCACGGGTGTAAATGATTGCGCTATACAATTTCGCAATATTTTGTGCAGGTAGTCATATGAAATTAAGGTTTAAATATTGGTTTTAAATTATTTTATAGATAATAAAACCAATTCATCCCCTTATTTGGCTTGTTCGCTTCAACAATAGCGCAACAAACAACAATATTCACTATTTCATGAATAACGTGATAACACCGATTAATAGTGAATATTTATGTTGAAATGTTAATTATTAGCACAATATATCAGTGACTAAAAATCCGGCAGGGTTAAATCGGGGGCACCTGACAAAAGTCACTCCCCCAATTGAGGCGCGTTAGGCAAACCAAACCGCGAATAATTGCATACAACACAAGGCCAACAGACCGGCAATCAGATCATCGAGCATGATGCCAAGGCCACCATGAATACGACGATCAAACCAAGAGATAGGCCAGGGTTTTAGCACATCAAACAGACGAAATAGCAGAAACCCCGCCAGCACCCACTGCCAGCCCGCAGGCGCCGCAATCATGGTGACGCCAAATCCGATTACCTCATCCCATACGATCGCCCCATGATCAGGCGCACCAATGGCATCGGTCGCACTTTGACAAATCCAGATCCCTGCCACAAATCCCACGACGAGTAGCGCAATAAACCAAGGAGTACTGAGGCCACTCGCGAGCAAATAGAGGGGAACTGCGGCAAGCGTCCCCATCGTGCCGGGTGCTTTAGGGCAAAGGCCGGAACCAAATCCCACTGCCAATAGGTGCAGGGGATTTTTCAGGCTCAGCCTTTTGAGCTCAGGCTTTATCATAAAAAAGGTCATGCGAAGTGATCCCATCCTTTAAGTTGCAACAGGATCGTTTGCTCATCGTAGTGATAGTCGATCCCAGGTGCACCGCTCACAATACGACCGATACGGGTGAATTTAACGCCGCAATTCGCTAGCGCCGTATCCAATGCACCACGGTGCTCTTCGGGCACCGTGAAGCAAAGTTCGTAATCGTCGCCCCCTGCTAATGCTAATTGCCACCCGTCACGCTGGGCGACGGCATCTTGCAACACAGGTGAAAGCGGCAGCAAAGTGAGATCAAGCTGGGCCCGCACCCCAGATGCAGTGAGGATATGGCCAAGATCGGAGACTAAGCCATCGGAAATATCGAGTGCGCTACTGGCCAGCCCACGCAGTGCTTGCCCCGCCAAAATCCGAGGATGAGGGTGGTCAAGCCGTGGCAACACGGCCGCCAGTTGGTTTTCATTGAGGGTGCGTTTACCCAAGAGATGAGAAAGTGCCAAGGCGGCATCACCTAAGGTGCCGGTCACATAGATACCATCGCCAACTTTGGCCCCACTGCGCAGTAAAGCGCGGCCAGCAGGGACTGACCCTTTGACCGATACAGTGATGGAGAGGGGACCACGAGTCATGTCGCCCCCCACCAGCGCCACATTGTAATACTCGGCAAGCTCAAGAAATCCTTCGGCAAAGCCGGCCACCCAAGCTTCGTTGATGGCGGGCAGGGTCAACGCCAACGAAACCCAGCGTGGCTCAGCCCCCATCGCAGCAAGATCCGAGAGATTGACCGCCAGTGCCTTATAACCTAAGTCGACTGGGTCCATGTCAGGTAAAAAATGAACACCGCTCACTAAGGTATCGGTACTCACCGCTAACTGGGTGTTCGCAGGCAACGTCAGCAATGCACAGTCATCACCAGGCCCCATCACCACGTCCTTGCGGGCATGATTGTGCTTAAAGTACTTCTCTATCAGTTCAAATTCACCCATACAGTAAAAAGCCAGCAATCTGCTGGCTCCTCTCTTAAATGGTCATCGACAGTAGGATCAACGCTTATTCAGCGACTTGATCACCTTATCAAGTACACCGTTGACAAACTTGTGGCTGTCATCGGCCGCGAACGCTTTCGCCAGCTCGATCGCCTCATTGATCACCACCCGTGGTGGCACATCATCACGGCGAGTTAGCTCATAGGTTGCCAACCGCAAGATTGCCTTATCAACCATGTCCACCTCTTCTAGCGGACGGGAGAGATAAGAAGCAAACGCCTTGTCCAGCTCATTGCAGTGGATAGCGACCCCAAACAGCAGATCACGGAAATAGCTCAGGTCTACCCCTTTGGTATCCTGATCGATCTTGAACTGCTCTTCGATGTCACCCACATTAGCCTTGGTCATCTGCCACTGATAGATGGCTTGGATGGCACAATGGCGGGCTTTACGGCGCTCAGACGGTTTCAATGTACTTCTCCTCGTTACACGTCCAGTTGTTGCAGGACGTTGATCATTTCGAGCGCCGCCAGTGCAGCCTCTGCACCCTTGTTACCCGCCTTGGTTCCGGCACGCTCGATGGCTTGTTCAATGTTTTCAGTGGTCAGCACGCCAAACGCAACCGGAATTTCATATTCCATCATTACTTGGGCCATGCCTTTGCTATTTTCGTTTGCCACCAGATCAAAGTGGTATGTGCCACCTCTGATAACCGTGCCAACCGCAACAATCGCATCATAGTGGCCACTCTTGGCCAGCTTCTTGATGACTAATGGCATTTCAACCGCACCCGGCACCTTTACCAAGGTAAGGTTGCCCTCTTGTACCTGGCCCTGACGAGTCAATACGTCTACGGCACCATTCACCAAACTGTCGTTGATAAAGCTATTGAAACGAGCAACGACAATCGCAATGCGCGCCTCGGGGGCGGCGATGTTTCCTTCGATAACCTTCATTGGCAATCCTGTCTCTGTGCAACCCAAAGGGCCGAGGTCAAAAGTGGCCGCATTCTAACACAGCCACCCTATTACCAAAACCAGCCAATAAATCTTGAGCGGAATAATTTATTGAGTTTTTACACTGTGATAAGGCGGGTGATAACGTGCGGCGACCTGCGTAGGTTAAAGCTTACACAAGTAACTTCATTGAATTTAAGTGGGCAGTAATTAGAAGGAGCTGATATGCCACACATAAGAGGGTCTGTCTTGATCGCCCTGATCGCAGCCGCCCCAGCCTATGCGAGTACCAGAATTATTAATGGCGACCTCGCCAACGCGCCCAGCTGGATGGTTGCGTTTGGTACGAGCAATCAAACAGAACCGTGGAAAAGCCAATGTGGTGGAACGCTGATAAATAGCGAGTGGGTCCTCACCGCGGCACACTGCGTAACGGCGGGGCTGCCACTCGAAGTGGCTGTTGGCGTCACAGATCTAACCACGCCGCATCAGCGAATCAAGGTCGATCAAATACTCATAGAAGAGACCTATCACCGAAATAGTATGTTTCCCCTGCTCGCCCTCCCAATACCTACATACGAAAATGATATTGCGCTGCTTCATCTCGCCTCGCCGACGACCAATACCCCTCTGGCGATTGCCGCAGAGAATATCAAACACAGTTGGCCGGATGGTACTCAGCTAAGAGCCTACGGTTATGGTGCGACGAACCCCGAAGGCAATAGTGAAAGCCAAAGCCAGCGCTCACTAACTGTCGAGCTCGCTTATAAAGGGGATACCGATTTATGGGTGAATGACCCAACAACCTCCCATATTTTTGCCGGTTACGTGCTAGGCAAAGACACCTGCCAAGGCGACAGCGGCGGCCCGCTTATTTTTAACAATCAACTAGTCGGCATTGTCAGCTACGGCCCCTCTCCCTGTGCGCAAACGAATAAAGCAGGTGGGTATACCTATGCGCCACAATTTGTAAATTGGATCAATGAGCAGCAAACTGCCCTGACCATTACCACACAGAGCAGCGTTGAGGTTAAAGTCAATGAACGTGGCTGGGCCCCATTCACCGTTGCCAATCGCACTGGCGACGTGGCAGAACTGAGCGATATGGGCGGCTCCGCTGCAGACCTGCGCACTGATTGCCCAGCCCAGCTGCAACCAAACCAGAGCTGCATGATTGAAGCCCTGTTCGAAGGCAAGTATGCGAAGAACACGATTAAACTAGAAAATGTCACCGTCGAGACTGCGATAAATGGCAATCGCAAACAGCTAAAGGCCGTGATGATAGGTAGAGTTAGTGCGGATCCGGTAGCCCCTCCACCGGTTCGCACATCAAGCAATGGCGGCGGTGCATTTGGTTTAAGTGCCTTGTTGCTGCTGCCCTTACTGTGGTTACGCCGGCGTAAGGCATAAACACTCGCGCATAAAAAACGGGGGATGGCTCACCATCCCCCGTTTTTTACATAGATGAGACTACTCGCCCACGTATTCCACCACTTCTAAGCCAAAGCCGCCAAGCGCATGATACTTCTTCGGCGAGCTCAACAAGCGCATTTTACCCACGCCAAGGGCTTTGAGGATCTGAGAGCCCACGCCAACCCGGCGCGAAGTGCCCTGCCACTTGGCCCCTTCCGGTGCCAGCCCCTTGTCGGCGGCTTCAAATCCCTTCACTCGGGCCAGCAGCTCCTCGCCATGGGATTCCGCCCCCAGAATCACCAGCACCCCGCCCTCGCTGGCGATACGGGCCATGGATTTGGGCAACGGCCAGCTGCGGGCAGCGTGACGGTCAGTCAGCAGCAGATCGCTCAGCACATCGTGCAGGTGCACCCGCACCAGCGTCGGCTGGTCGGTCTGTACTTCACCCTTTTTCAGGGCAAAGTGAACCTGATTGTCGATGGTGTCGCGGAAGGTGATGAGGTCAAACTCGCCAAATTCGGTGGGCAACTTGCATTCGGCCACCTTCTCGACTGTCGTCTCGTGCTGGTTGCGGTACTCGATAAGGTCGGCGATGGTGCCAAGCTTGATGCCATGTTGCTCGGCAAACACCTCCAGATCCGGACGGCGCGCCATGGTGCCATCGTCGTTGAGGATCTCGACAATGACGGAGGCCGCCTCGTAACCGGCCAGACGAGCCAGATCGCAGCCCGCTTCGGTGTGGCCAGCACGGGTCAACACACCGCCATCTTGCGCCATCAGCGGGAAGATATGGCCCGGCTGCACCAGATCAGCCGCCTTAGCATCAGGCGCCACCGCCGCTTGCACGGTCACTGCGCGATCGGCTGCGGAGATACCGGTCGTCACCCCTTCGGCCGCTTCGATGGTCACGGTAAACGCGGTGGAGAACTGGGCATTGTTGCGATCCACCATCAGCGGCAGTGCCAACTGCTTGCAGCGATCCCGAGTCAGGGTCAGACAGATGAGGCCACGGCCGTAGCGAGCCATAAAGTTGATATCCTCCGGACGAACGCAGGAGGCAGCCATGATCAGGTCACCTTCATTTTCTCTGTCTTCGTCATCCATCAGGATCACCATCTTGCCGGCCTTGATATCGGCAATGATTTCCTGGGTTGTGCTCAGCGCCATTAGCTACTCCATTAGTGTGCGTGGGGGTTAAGCCTGCTGGCTCAACACAAATGCGGTATAGGTTGCTCTACTAGATGGGGGGCAAGCCGCCCCGTTTCAACCAGAGCGGGATCACAGAAAATCGTTTTTGTGACCTGATTGAGAGAACCCCCTTAGAGAAAACCGGCCTTGGCCAACGTCGCCATGGTCAGGGTCGAGGCACTGCTCTCCTGACGCTTGCCCATCATCAGCCGCTCCAGATAGCGGGCGATCTGATCCACCTCAAGGTTGACCTTATGGCCAGGCTTCCAGCGGGTGATGGTGGTCTCTTGGGCGGTGTGGGGCACGATGGTCAGGCGGAAACGGTCGCCCTGCACCGCGTTGACGGTGAGGCTGATGCCATCCACCGCAATCGAGCCCTTCTCGGCGATGTAGCGGGAGAGCTCGCTCGGTGCCTTGATCCAGTACTCAATGGCGCGGCCACTGCTGGATACACTCTTGACCTCCCCGACCCCATCTACATGGCCGGAGACTAGATGGCCGCCGAGACGGGAAGTGGCCATCAGCGCCTTCTCGAGGTTGACCCGATCGCCCACTTTTGCTGTGGCAAAGCCGGTGCGGGAGAGAGTTTCCAGCGACACATCGGCGGTATAACGCTGGTCGCCCAGCGCTACCACGGTAAGGCAGACGCCGTTGGTAGCGATAGAATCACCCAGTTTGACGTCGCCAAAATCGAGGCCCGGTGCGTGGACGGTGAGGGCCATGTCATCACCCTGCCGACGCAGCTCGGCCAAGGTTCCCACCGCTTCGATAATTCCGGTAAACATGCAAATCACCTTACTGTAACGAAGACAGCTTATGCCTTCATGAACATGGATAAATCAGGCTATGTTGGCGGTAATGCGAATATCAGACCCGACCATGCGCACATCCTTGATGACGAGCTTAGGCGCTTGTAACAGTCGGGTGAGCGCCGGTAGATGAAACAGGCCACGCCCCTCATCACCCATCAGCTTGGGCGCCTGATAGAGCACCAGCTCATCCACCAGCCCCTTCTCCAGCAGGGCACCGCACAATCTTGGCCCCGCCTCCACCAGTACCGAGTTGACGCTCTGCTTTGCCAGCAGCATGAACAAACTGACCAGATCCAACTTGCCATCCAGCAGCGGCACTTCCAGCTGCTGTACCCACTCGGGCCACTCGCCGGATGCGGTATGGCGGGCCAACAGCACGGGGCTCTCGCTTTGGAACAGCGGCAGATCGGGGGTGAGCCGGTTTTGCGAATCGACGATCACCCGCAGCGGCTGGCGCACCCGCTCTTTGGGGGAGCTCGCCTTGACCGAAGGAGGCAGCTCGTCCCAACGCACGGTCAGGGAGGCGCCATCGGCCAGCACCGTCTCGGCGCTAGAGAGCACCGCATCATGACGGGCCCGCAGTCGCTGCACATCGCGGCGCGCATCGGGAGAGGTGATCCACTGGCTCTCGCCACTGGCCATGGCGGTACGGCCATCGAGGCTAGCCCCCAGCTTAACGGTCACCCGCGGGAACGCGGTGCGCATCCGCTTGAAAAAGCCCGGGTTGAGCGCTTCGGCTTCGCTCGCCAACAGGCCGAAATCGGTCTTGATACCCGCCTCTGACAGCTTGTGTAAGCCACGCCCGCCCACTTCGGGATTAGGGTCGATCATCGCCGCCACCACTCGGGCCACTCCAGCATTAATCAGCGCCTCGGCGCAGGGGGGGGTACGGCCATGGTGGGAGCAGGGTTCAAGAGTCACATAGGCAGTCGCGCCACGGGCCTTGTCACCGGCGGCGCGCAGGGCGTAGACCTCGGCATGGGGCTCACCCGCCTTCTGATGCCACCCTTCACCGACCAGCACGCCATCCTTGACCAGCACAGCGCCGACGCAGGGGTTGGGGGCCGTAGTGTAACGGCCACGGCGGGCCAGCTCGAGGGCCCGACTCATCCATTGGTAATCATCTTGACTAAACATCTGGGCTCCTCTCTTCAACAACACCCTAACCGCATCGAATCAGCTAACTGACTGCGTGACCACGTCCGATGACGTATCGCTGATCGAACCTACATCCGAGCAAGTTCATTTTTCCAACTTGGCGATCTCTTCACCAAACTCACGGATATCCTCGAAGCTGCGATAGACCGAGGCAAAGCGGATATAGGCGACTTTATCTAGCCCCTTGAGCTCATCCATCACCAGATTACCCACCAGCTCGGAGGCGACTTCGCGCTCACCGGTGGCACGCAAGCGGGATTTGATGTGGTTGACCGCCTTTTCGATGGCCTCCATGCTCACCGGCCGCTTCTCCAGCGCCCGTAAAATCCCCGCGCGCAGCTTATCCTCGTTAAACGGCTCACGGGAGCCATTCGATTTGATCACTCGCGGCATCACCAACTCTGCCATCTCAAACGTGGTAAAACGCTCGTGACAGAGCAGACACTCTCGACGGCGACGGACCTGATGGCCCTCAGCCACCAACCGGGAGTCGATCACCTTGGTATCAACTGCACTACAAAATGGGCAATGCATCGGACCTCCGGCGCTGACGAAACAAGATCCTGCCGCATCAGGGCGGGATGATTGGGAGGGGCAGTGTAGCACGGCCATATAAAACCGGAACAAGCCAGCCGCCTGTGGCAGCGGTTCGATGCTAAGTGGCAAGGATCTAAGTAGGCCGGATGGTACTATTGGCACCGCATCGGCTGATGCGCCCTCTCCTCAGGGCCCCAAGGGTGAGTGGCCCCTCTGAACAGCACACTGCCGCATCATGGGGGAGTGAGCATGGCTCGGGCCGTCTATATAAACTGCGCAGCCCATGGCCAAGATTGCAGGTGGACGCCCCCTCATCGGGCCGAGTTAAGCTGGCGAGTAAAATTCGATGGCCATCAGCACCCCATCTGGCTGCTCTAATACCCGAATGATGCGAGCGTGGGCTTCAAAAGGGGGTAATTGATTACTGTGAGTGGCAAGGCTAACCCGCAACGGTTGACTGACATCAAGCCGATGTTCAGCCACGGTGACACCCATGCCATTGGCACTGAGATCGTGGCAAATCCCCTCCAAGACCAGCTGTTGTTGATAGAGGGTAACGGGGGCATTAATTAACATGCGCTGGAACGCGCGTCTTTCATTGGTGCTGTTGATCACGAGAACATCCTCTGTTGGGGATAATGCCATCTTGATGGCCACACCTCGATAACCCGAGAAACATAGTGCTGGCCTACCCAAAAGAACGTTAATACAATGCGGTTCGTTTCTCAAACGGGGTGCGGTTTACCGCTGAGATTATACCCGTGTACCTGATCCAGATAATGCTGGCGGAGGAATTTGAGGCATGGCGCTCATTGTGGGCGCCCTCATCCGCTGGCACCTCATTAGGAATAAGTAATAGGGAGTGCCATCAATGAAAGCCCTGCTGCTGGTCGCCACCAGCCTGCTGTCGGCCAATGCGTTCGCCGCCGATACCCTCACCGTCTACACCTACAGCTCCTTCACTGCCGAGTGGGGCCCGGGGCCCAAGATCAAACAGGCCTTCGAGAAAGAGTGCGACTGCACCCTCAATCTGGTTCCCCTCGAAGATGGGGTCGCCATCCTCAACCGGCTGCGGCTGGAGGGCAACCACAGCAAGGCCGATCTGGTGCTGGGGCTCGATGATGCTCTCATTAGCGAAGCCAAGCAGAGTGGCCTGTTCGCCCCCCATCCCGCCAAGCTCGACGGCATCAAGGTGCCGGGTGGCTGGCAGGATGACACCTTTGTCCCCTACGACTACGGCTACTTCGCCTTTGTCTATGACAAGGACAAACTCAAGCAGCCACCCAAGAGTCTGAAAGAGCTGGTGGAGCGACCTGACCTCAAGGTGATCTATCAGGATCCCCGCACCTCCACCCCGGGACAGGGGCTGATGCTGTGGATGAAGTCCGTTTATGGCGACAAGGCGCCTGCCGCCTGGGCCGAGCTTGCCAAAAAGACGGTCACCGTCACCAAGGGGTGGTCAGAGGCCTATGGCATGTTCCTCGATGGTGAAGCGGATATGGTGCTCTCCTACACCACCTCTCCGGCCTATCACCTGATTGCCGAGAGCAAGCCCCAGTATCAGGCTGCCGCCTTCGAAGAGGGTCACTACCGTCAGGTAGAAGTGGCCGCCAAGCTGAAGAGCGCCAAACAGGAGAAGCTGGCTGACCAGTTCCTGCAATTTATGGTGAGCCCCGCCTTCCAGCACGAGATCCCGACCGGCAACTGGATGTATCCGGTAATCGACACGCCGCTGCCCAAGGGCTTCGAGCAGATGATCACCGTAGCCAAGCCGCTCGCCTTCAGCAGCGATGAGGTGGCCGCCAATCGCAAAGGGTGGATCCGCGAGTGGCTGCAAGCCGTCACCCAGTGAGCCGTCATCTGAGACCACAGGCTCGTCCCCTCTGGTGGTTGCCGGGCAGTGCAGCCACCCTGTTGATCCTGCTGTTATCCCTCGGGCCGCTTGCGGCCCTCTTGTGGCAGGCCGGTTCGCTGGCACCCCGCACCCTGTTCGCAGATCCTTATCTGCGTCATGTGCTGGGCTTCAGTCTGGGGCAGGCACTGCTCTCCACCCTGCTCAGTCTCGGGCTCGCCATTCCGGTGGCCCGTGCATTGGCGCGGCGCCGCTTCGTTGGCCGCACCCTGCTGATCAAGTTGTTTGGCCTCTCGCTGGTGCTGCCGGTCATCATCGCCATCTTCGGCATCGTGGCGGTACATGGCAAACAGGGGTGGCTGCCGCAACTGTTGCGCTCATTGGGGCTGGATCCCGGCAATTATCTCTACGGCCTGTTCGGTATCCTGCTGGCCCATGTCTTCTTCAATATGCCGCTGGCGGCCCGCCTGATGCTGCAGAGCATAGAGAGCATCCCCGAATCGAGCTGGCGCCTTGCCAGTCAGCTAGGCATGCGCTCCTCCCACATCTTCCGGCTGCTGGAGTGGCCGCTTATTCGCGGCATATTGCCGGGGCTGGCCAGCCTCATCTTCATGCTCTGTTTCACCAGCTTCACCACAGTGTTGGCGCTGGGAGGCGGGCCGAAATCCACCACCCTGGAGGTGGCCGTCTATCAGGCGCTGCGCTTTGACTTCGATCTCGCCACCGCGGGCGGATTGGCGCTGGTGCAACTTATCCTGACCGCCGCCCTGCTCGCCCTGCAGCACAAGCTGCAGAGTACCCCGGCCAGTCGGGTGACTCCCCGTCGTCCCTGCCTGCGGCCGGATCGCCATCAACCGGGTACGGCGGTGGTGGATCTGTTCTCGCTCGGCATCGGGCTCACCATCTTTCTGCCGCCGCTGCTGGCCATTGTGGTGGCTGGTCTTCACCCCGGCCTGCTGACAGCGCTCACCTCCAGCAAGCTGTGGCAGGCAAGCGGCCAGTCGCTGCTGATTGCACTGGCAGCAGGCACCCTGGCTACCCTGCTCGGTAGCGGCCTGCTGCTCACCAGCCGTCACCTCAAGGTACGCACCCGCCAGCGGCGAGCTGCCGCCCTGTGGGAGGCCAGCGGTTCGATGATCCTGATGATCCCGGCGGTGGTGCTCTCCACCGGCCTCTTTATCCTGTTTATGCCCTTTGCCGACGTGTTCGCTCTAGGCCCTTGGTTGGTGGTGCTGGTCAACGCCCTGATGGCGCTGCCCTATGTGCTGCGCACCCTCTGTGCCCCCATGCAGCTGGTGGTGCGCCAATATGACCGGCTGGCTGATAGCCTGGGGGTACGTGGCCTGCATCGCCTGCGGCTGGTGGAGTGGCCGCTGCTGCGCCGTCCGTTGGCGCTGGCGATGGCACTGTCGATGATCCTCTCATTGGGGGATCTTGGCGCCATCGCCATGTTTGGCAGTCAGGAGCTCACCACCCTGCCCTGGCTGCTCTACCAGCAGCTTGGCAGCTATCGATTGACCGAGGCAGCCGCCACCGCTCTGCTGCTGCTGACACTCTGTTTCTCCCTGTTCTGGCTGGTGGAACGGGGACTAGGAGGAAAACATGCTGAACATTGATACGCTGGCGACCAGCTACCCCGACTGGCGGGTCAGCTTCAGCGCGACCCTGCCCAAGGGGGAGATCACCACGCTGATTGGCCCAAGCGGCGCGGGCAAGTCGACCCTGCTCGGGATGATCGCCGGCTTCGTGCCAGTAGAATCAGGTCGCCTCAGCTTCGGTGGCGAAGATCTGCTGCCGCTGGGCCCCGCCGAGCGACCGGTCACCACCCTGTTTCAGGATCACAACCTGTTCCTCCACCTGTCGGTGTTCGACAATATCGCCATCGGCTTGCACCCGGGCCTGCGCCTGAGTGCAGCCCAGCGGGCACAGGTGATCGATGCAGCCGGGCGGGTTGGCCTTGGTGAGATGTTAGACCGCCAGCCTGAACAGCTCTCCGGCGGCCAGCAACAGCGAGTCGGGCTGGCCCGTGCGCTGGTGCGAGGCAAACCGCTGCTGCTGCTGGATGAACCCTTCTCGGCACTCGATCCCGCCCTGCGCCGGGAGATGCTGGCCGAAGTGGCTCGCCTCGCCTGCGAACAGGGCATCACCGTATTGATGGTTTCCCATAATCCAGAAGATGCCCAGCTCATCGCCGATCAGGTGCTGTTCGTTGACGAGGGGCAGATCGCCCTGCAAGGGACACCGGACATCCTGCAAACCAGCGAACATCCTGGGCTGCTGCGTTATCTAGGCCGTACCACGGCAGCCTAACCGGCCTCACCACAAGTAAAAAGAGCCGGTTGGCCTACTGCCAACCGGCTCTTTTTCAGCTGCACTGGGAGCCATTAAGCTGTTTTTCGGCGCAGATAGATCCCGGCTTCCATGTGGTGGGTCCAGGGGAACTGGTCAAACAGGGCAAAACGGGCGATCTCGTGCGTTTCACCCAATACCGCCATGTTGGCCTGCAGGGTCTCGGGGTTGCAGGAGATGTAGAGGATGTTGTCGTACTCCTGCACCAGCTTGACGGTGGCATCGTCGAGACCGGCGCGGGGTGGGTCGACGAAGATGGTGTTGCACTGGTAACTCTTGAGGTCTACCCCCTTGAGGCGGTTGAACTCCCGCTCGCCACGCATCGCCATGGTGAACTCTTCGGCCGACATGCGCAGGATGATCAGGTTGTCGACACCGTTGGCGGCGATGTTGAACTGGGCGGAGTCCACACTTGGCTTGGCGATCTCGGTGGCCAGCACCTTGCGAAAGTTCTGCGCCAGCGCGATGGAAAAGTTGCCGTTACCGCAATAGAGCTCCAGCAGGTCCCCTTCGCTCCCCTTGGTCACATCCAGCGCCCAGCCCAGCATCTGCTCGTTGATGGCGGCGTTGGGCTGAGTGAAGCTGTTCTCCACCTGTTTGTAGATAAGCTGACGACCCGCCACGTTGAGCTGCTCGATGACAAAATCATCCCCCTGACAGATCTTCTGCTTGTGGGCGCGGCCAATCAGTTGCAGCGCGAACCCTTTGGCACGCAGGTCAGCCTGCAGCGCTGCGGCGGCCTGCTGCCACTCGGCTTCCAGCTTGCGGTGATAGAGCAAGCTCACGCAAATCTGGCCGGACTGGGTGGAGAGGTAGTCGATCTGGAACAACTTACGGCGCAGCACCTGATGGGGTCGCAGCCCGTCGAGTAGCAGCGGCATCAGTTGGTTAATCAGACGGCTGGCGGTAGGAAACTGGTCGACTCGGATGATCTCTTTAGTAGCTTGTGCATACATGCAGTGGTAGAGGTCATCCCCGTTGTGCCAGATGCGGAACTCGGCCCGCATCCGGTAGTGCTGCGCCGGTGAACTATGCACTTCCAGCGCTGGTGGATTGAAATCGGTAAACAGAGCGCGGAGGCGAGCGCTCTTTTCGTCGAGCTGAGTCTGATAGTCAGCTGGAGTCCGCAGGGGCGGAGTATCGGGGGAAGCCTGCTGGGGCTGAGTCATAACTACCTCATATGCACACCGAGTGTGCCGGTATGAAAGCGAAGAGAGATGGCACCACGCCATCCAAAGGGGGCAGATTCTAAAAGGCTCCTGCGGATTGTCCAGTATTTTCTGGTTAAGAAATGTTCAATCGTGTCGATAGATCATTGCCAGATGTATAGGAGTGTTGATCATGCAGATAGATGGAATGGGCGTAGCTCAACCTAGGGGAGTGGGTGTGACTTCCAAATCTCCTCAACAAACTCAGGTGCAGGCGCAGCCAAAGCCCGCCCAAAGCGAAGATGAAGTCTCGTTGCCTCAGCCCCCTAAATGGGCGCAAAAGCTAGTGCTGCAAACATTGCAATTCTCGCTAGAGCTGCATGGTTTGAGCTACAAAGCGCCCAGAATGCAGGAGCCAATAGAAGAGCCTGAAGTGGTGACGCCAGAGACGCTGTTTGACTTCCAAGAGGTGTCAGACAATGTGATGCAATTTGTCACCGGTGGACTGAATGCAGCCCGCGCCAATGGCAAATCGGATGCGGAACTGACCGAGATGATGGCTCAGGCCCGCAGAGGCATAGATATGGGCTTTGAGGATGCGAAGCGACAACTCGGCTCTCTAGCAACAGATAATGAAGACATCAGGGTCGGCATCGAGCAGAGCTACAAGCTTATCCAAGAAAGCATGGATGAATTTGAGCAAGAGTTTTTCGGCCAGGTTCCTGCCCCCAAAACAGATGCTGACGATATCGCAGCGCCTTTGCAAAACATGCTGGAAATCCAGACCAATAGCGGTAGCAACGTGGTACTGCGTTTCAACGACGATGCGCAGACGTCCCAGCCTGAGCAAACTGGTAATCAGTTCACCCTTAAATCGAGTCAAAGCTTTAAATTTTCAGTAGAAGGAAATGTGAGCAGTGGTGATATGAGTGCCATTGGCGACATAGTGAAGGGAATAGATGAACTGCTTGGACACTTTTTTTCCGGCAACTTCGAGGAATTACTCGAGAAAGCCGGTAAGTTAAATCTGGACGACAGCAATCTCGCCTCTTTCTCCATGAGAATTAAGCAAAATCTCAAAATAAGCCAAGCGTATCAAGGAGCAAACCCGCTGCAAGAAACCCTCCAGCCAATGGCAGACTATCTACCCAAGTTGGAACAACTTCAGCAAAGATCCGATGTCATATTGCCTAGGTTTCAGCAGCAAGCGTTACTTGCTGCAGTATTGGCGGCCCGTGGTCAAGGAAATGCTGACGATCTCAGTCGCTTCAGTAGCTTTAACCAGCGCATGCTCAACGCGCTATAAAACATAGGGGCACAGCCCACTATCAGACCAAAGTCTGGCAATAATATCTGCTATCAATGACTCACCATGTGCCAGCCCCTCTTGGGGCTGGCACACTCTCATTTTTTTCTGCCTTGGTCAGCTTATGAACCCCAAAAAACCCAGTGATAAGCGGGAACTTTGTTATCCCTTTATCTTCGAAACACGGCTCAGCTGTGATTATGAAATTGCCACCGATGAACTCTGCTGCCAAGTTGGTGCTGCCCTTGCTCAGTTACCGAGGCAAGACAACACTCAAGAGGTCGCCAGCGACTTAGAGGCGATCCAGCGATTAATTTACCATCTAAATGGTTCTGTACGAGGCAGGCTGGGCATTGTTGAGACAGACATCGAATGGCTAAAAAAACGTTACGATCACTATAACGAAGCCACTAAAGGACGAGTAACCGGCTTTGTGCTACCTCAAGGCCCCCAACCTGTTCCCACCCTACACCTATGTCGTTGTGGCAGTAAAAAAGTCGTACGATGGCTGGTCAGGCTGGAGGAAAGTGGCGCTCGTTTTGACCCTATCCTGTATCGCTTTACCAATCTGCTGGCCAACCTCTTCTTTGTGCTGACCGTATACCTAAAACATCTGTGGGATATACCAGAATCTACCTATATCAGCATCAATTACTAATATTGCCATTTAAAATAGGGGATAACTCCATTTTGGGTAAATATGAACATCATCAGTTTTTCGGTTGCAAAAACAGCTGAGACGGTCGTACTTATCAATCTCTAGTTACTGATAAAAGTAACTCTTTTTAGCCATATGCCTTTGATCGTGCCCTCCCCAAAAAATAAAAATAACCCTTTGAAATATTTTGCATTAAGTTCGGGCTAGTTCTATTACTCCATTAACTGATGGGTTTAGTGATAACGAGGCTTGCAGGTGACAAGGACGATTTATCTGAGTGGCAGCTCATTTTTAATGCCAGGCAACGTGGCGTGGCGGTCATTATCTCCGGCTACAGAGGTCCACGTTGCCCCACATGGCCAGTGGTTACAGACCTTGATGAGCCAACCCGCTGATGCCGAGCCACAAACACATATTATTATCTGGTTGTGGGAAGATTTGGTGCCAACCCAAACCTTACTAACCTGGGAGCGATTAGCTGAGGAGGGGAAGCAACAAGCCGTTACCGAGTGGCTTAATACGCTATGTCAACCACTTGTCCAACGTTTACAGCTGCGGCCGCAAGATACCTTGTTAGTGGGGGCATATAGCCGTTCACCGGCATCCGTATTTGGCACAGCTCCTTCCGTTCTTGCGCGCTTATCCAATGAATTTGATCATCAACTAGCTTCGTTGCACCAACGTTACCCCAGTTTAAGTAACCTGCACCTGCCACTTTGGCTCCAGCGACACGGATACTCACACCACTTTGATAGCCGTAATTACTACTTAATGTCTTGTCCCTTCTCCATGACTGGACTGGTAAGTTTAGCGGAGTGGATCGCCCCCTTATTGCACCGGCTACATCACCCAGCTCATAAAGTGCTGGTGCTAGATTGCGATAATACATTGTGGGGAGGAGTGGTCGGTGAAGATGGCATTGCAGGCATCTCACTTGGACAAGATGGTATTGGGCGCGTTTATCAGGCTTTTCAGCAGGCCGTTTGCTACTGGCATAGCCAAGGTGTCATCTTGGCACTTTGCTCTAAAAATGGAGCCGATGATGTCTGGCACTTGTTCGATCGCCACCAAGGAATGGTGCTGACTCGGCAACAGATCACTGCCGCTGAAATCGGCTGGGATACGAAGTCGGCCGGCCTACGGCGCTTAGCACAGCAGCTCAATGTTGGCTTAGAGAGCATGGTGTTCTGGGATGACAGTGAATTAGAACGTAGTGAGGTCAGGGCCAACTGCCCAGAAGTAACGGTAGTGACCCCGCCAAGTGAAATCTGGGAATGGCCTGATGCATTGATGATGCTAACGGCACTCCATCGCCATCAACATAGCCCTGATGATCAGCTACGCCAACGCTCTTATCGGGCTAAAGCGCAAGCACAAGAAGTACAGCAACAACTGGGCGATGAGCGAGCTTTTTTACAGCAACTGAGGCTAGCGGCGAAATGGCAACCACTCGCCCCCTCTAATCAGCTGCGGGCCGAACAACTGACCCAAAAAACAAACCAGTTTAACCTCTCAGGCAAACGATATCAGGCAGGAGAGCTGGCGCTATTTGCCAAAGATCAGGGGGATGTTTGGCTAGCGTCGTTACAAGACAAATTCGCCGACCATGGTATGACAGCCTTGTTGATGGTGCGCCCTCTTAATACCAATACGGCGTTGCTCGATACCTTAGCCATTAGTTGTCGAGTATTAGGCCGTGGTTTTGAATATTGGTTGCTTGCCCAATTAGCCACCGCGTTAATGGCAAAAGGCATTAGCCAATTAGTCATAAGTTACATCGCCACCGACCGAAACCAACCTGCACGGAATTTTTTAGCGACCTTACCGACTCACCCAGTCGCCGCTGACGTTGGGTATGTGCCGCAGGCTGATGAAATATTGCTATCTCTGGATTTGCCGTTAGTGTCTCTTCCATATTTGGAGTTTTATACCCATGAATGATCTAATTAATCTGGTTAGTCAGCAATTTCCCCACGCCAATTTAGACCATCCTCAAGCACTCGGCCTTGGCTGCTTTCCTGAATGGGATTCGCTGGGGCATTTCAACCTGTTGTTATTAATTGAACAGCATTTTGCTATTCGGTTTGAGCCAGAAGAATTAGCCATGCTCAAAAACTTGCCTGATATTCATCAAGCACTGCTTCATAAAGGTGTGACTAGATGAAGCAGGCGATTGAGCAGGCATTAGACATGCTAGCTATTCCCAAAGGCTGCTCCGTGATGGTCCACTCAGATGCGATGGTAGTAGCGCAATTTCCCAATATGGGAAATCCTCATGGGATCAACATGTTTTGGTCATATCTAGAACATTGGTTGGCTGGAAACGTGCTAGTCCCCACCTTTACATACAGCCCGATGGAGGCTGAATGTTTTAACCCTGCGACGACCCCCAGCAGAGTGGGTTTGATGACTGAAATTTTCAGGCAACGTGAGGGGGTTCATCGCACATTAGACCCTATTTTCAGTATCGCAATCAGCGGACCTAGCGCTCATCAGCTCGCCACTCAGGAATATCACGACTGCTTTGGCCCTGAGAGTGTGTTTGCTTGGCTAGCAGAGCAAGAGGGGTGGCTGCTAGGGCTGGGATGTCACCCTGATCGATTGACCTTTACCCACTATGTAGAGCAGCAATTAGCGGTACCTTACCGTTATCACAAATGGTTTGAAGGTCAGGTGTATAGCGAAGGGATAAGTCGAAATTGGCGCTCTGATTACTACGTCCGCGACTTATCCCTCGCGAGTGAAATAGACCTGACTCGCTTGGTCGAGCAATTAAAGGCTGAAGGTGCCTGGCGCCAGGCGCTATGCCAACGCGTACCGATATGGGCGGTATCTTGCCGTGATTTTAGTCGTGTAGCCCGTGAGCTGATAGCCAGCACCCCCTATGCACTTATCCGAGCGGGAGGGAACCAAAATGCGGTTTGATCATATTGGGCTGGTTGTGACAGACCTAGCGAATGGGGAGCATTACTGCCGAGAGGTATTAGGACTAAGCCAATTCTCAGTGGCAGTCAAAGATCCACTGCAAAAGGTGTGGGTACAATTCGTTCATGACCCTGCAGGAATATGCTACGAGTTAATTGCCCCAATTGGGGAAGACAGTCCTGTTACACAGGTACTCAAAACACGCCGTAACGTGATTAATCATCTGGCTTATCGGGTAACGTGCTTGACCACAACAGCGGATAAATTAAGGGAACAGCGCCACCTTCCCCTTGGCCCTCGCCAACCCGCTGTGGCATTCGGTGGGGCATACGTTCAGTTCTTTCTAAGCCCCTTAGGCCATATCGTCGAATTAATTGAGGAAGCGATATGACATCTTCAGATAAGAGCGATTATCTCCCTACTGATTGGAACAACCAGACAGAACTAGGTGAGCGACTACACCGTTTACTTACCTTATTATTCCCACTCAATCGCAGCTTAACAGGCGATGGTGCCCGGCAAACGCTGCACTTATTACGCGAACATTGCCTGCCAGATTTACGCATTCACGAGATCCCAAGCGGAACTAAATTTTTTGATTGGACCGTACCTGATGAATGGAATGTGCAACAGGCCTATCTGATAGGACCTGACGGCCAAAAAGTGGTTGATTTCGATGATCACAATTTACATCTGGTTGGTTATTCAGAGCCGATCCGCTGTACTCTCTCATTAGCTGAACTTCAGCCTCATTTACATTCATTACCCGAATTACCTGACGCCATTCCTTATATCACCTCCTATTACCAACGTTACTGGGGATTTTGTTTACCCCACAAAGTCCGTGCAGCACTGCCAGAAGGCGATTATCAAGTGGTAATTGATACCCGTTTGCAACCAGGTTCAATGACCTACGCCGAGTGGGTATTACCGGGGGAGAGCGAGCAGGAAATCTTATTATCTAGCTATATCTGTCATCCATCCATGGCTAACAACGAGCTATCAGGACCTGGTGTCGGAGTCTTTTTGATGGCTTGGCTAGCCTCATTGCCCCGACGTCGTTATAGCTATCGGCTAATGCTTGTTCCTGAAACCTTGGGCGCAATCGTCTACTTGGCTCAGCACCTAGATCATCTCAAACGTCATACACTAGCTGGATTCAATCTAACCTGCATGGGAGATGAGCGCTGCTACTCATTCTTGCCTTCTCGACAAGGTAACAGCTTGGCTGATCGCATTGGCCGTCATGTGCTCAGCCATATCGCGCCAGATTATCAGGTATACAGTTATCTCGAGCGAGGCTCTAACGAACGTCAACTCTGTGCACCTGGTATTGATCTCCCAATAACCACATTAATGCGCAGTAAATATGGTTGTTATGCCGAGTATCACACTTCATTAGATGATCTCACCTTAGTCACACCTGCAGGCCTCGCTGGTAGTTTCTTAGCACTACGCCGAGCTATCGAAATCCTAGAATTGGATGACCGTTATCAGGTAACCGTATTAGGTGAACCCCAGCTAGGTAAACGAGGACTCTATCCAAACTTATCCACACGTAGCTCAGGTGGGCAAACACAGGACATGATGAATTTACTGGCCTATAGTGATGGCCGCCTCACGCTATTTGAAATTGCTGAGGTTATTAAAGTCCCTTTTTGGCAGATAGCACCGCTAGCGGACATCTTGCTAGGCGCAGATTTATTGCGCCGTGTTAACGTTATTTCTGAAAACTCAGTAAATAGTTAAGTGCTTTACCGAAAACCAGCCGATACATTATTTAGTAAAAATGACATTCTATAGCTTCAATTTTGTATTATTTTATATTTAAGGATGAATATGATGAAATGCCCTTATTGTCATAGCCATAACACCCAAGTTTTCCTTGAGCGAAGCATGCCGATTATTTTATCTGCATATGCGGGGAATTTTCCCGTCAAAGTAGCCGATATGCAAGTAAGCATTTGTAAGGACTGCATGTTGGGGTTTGCATCAAAGAAATTGTCCTCTGAAGAATTAAAGGAAATATATGACAACTATCTATATATTTCCCCATTAAATAATATTGGCACAACTAAATATGATGGCATGATTAATACAATAAAGCGGCATTTTAATTCCCGTGACAAAATAATTGAAATTGGCTGCTCCGAAGCATATTTATTAAAAGTGCTGAGTGATAGCGGTTTTTCAAATATTACAGGCATAGAGCCTGGCCCACAAGCGGACAGTGCCAAGGCATTAGGATTAAATGTAATAAAGGGTTACTTTGATAAAAGCTATGCAGCAAATAAAATAGATGGCTATTACTTAATGCACGTATTTGAGCACTTTGAAGATCCTTTTTCAATATTTACTCTAATGGCAAACTCATTAAGCGACAAAGGTAAGATTGTCATAGAGGTTCCTGATTTTGGGGGATTTCATGTTCAACATCTCTTCTATTACAATATTCAATTCATGCATACATTAGCTCGTGCTCATCAGTTAAAAATTATCGATTTTGCCATAGAGATGGACAGCCTGCGGGTAGTATTTGCAAAAAATAGTAATGCCTCTTACCGCGAGGTAGAGTTCGCTTTCAATAAAATTGACTACATCAAAAACTTAGTGGAAGTGAAACAGCAATGTGAGTCTCTGAGTCACAGAGCAAATGACTTCCTCAGAAATAAAAAAACCGTATTCTGGTGGGGGGCTGGGTCCGCATCAGTTATTTTATTGAATAACCTTGATCCAGCGATTTTACAAGAAACAACTGTGATAGTGATTGATGGCGACAAAAATAAGGCCGACTTAACGATTCCTGGTGTTAATTTAAAGGTATGTAGCTATGAAATAATAAGGAATTCTCATATTACAGATTTGATTATTGCTTCTAGCTTTTATAACGAGATCTTTAAAACTATGGAAGCCCATGGCATCCGATATAGCAACGTTGAAATATTTAGTGATGCCTAACCATGACCTCAGATAAGTAACCGTTCACCAAGGGTGGATCGAAATGAAAAATGGGATGATCGTCGATCCGCTTGTAGTTACAAGCAAACCCTTTGATATGACGCAGGTGTAGAGAGAACAGAGGCCAAAGCCCCAGTTCCACTAGGTGTTGGTGATGCGCAGCAACCAGTCCGCGATGAGCTAGTTTTCATCGGCGAGCACGGGTTGATAGCGATAACAGCCTTCACTGACTGTGAAGATGTTGCAGGCCAGCCTGATTGAGATGGCAAAGTGCGCAACCGCTTTGGTAGCCAGCGCCCTGCAGGCAGATGGCGTTACCCCTTTTTTGCCATGGTCTCGGCGATGCTCTCTGTCTGGAGGCGCTCCTCGGCATACATCTTCTTGAAGCGGCAGTTTTCCTCCTCCAGCTCGTTGAGGCGAGTCATGAGGGAGGCATCCATGTCACCGAATTTGGAGTGCCACTTATAAAAGGTCGCGGATCTGATGCCATGCTCACGGCACAACTCAGGGAGGGGTGAACCAGACTCGGCTTGCTTGAGAATAACGATGATTTGGGCATCGCTAAAGCGCGATGCTTTCATGTAGAACCTACTGCGTTCAAGATACGAGAAAATTCTAATTATGAGCATCCCTGTTTTTCGGGGGGATTACCCTGCTTAAAGAATCGAATGTATGCAGGAATAGTATTGGAGGGGGACTTCATTTATGAGGTATCAAAACTGGTGGTCGTTACTGGGATCGAACCAGTGACCCCCTCCTTGTAAGGGAGGTGCTCTCCCAGCTGAGCTAAACGACCTGGGATTCTTTAAATGATGGTGGGTCGTGCTGGATTCGAACCAGCGACCAATTGATTAAAAGTCAACTGCTCTACCGACTGAGCTAACGACCCGTCTACGTCATTTTTAAACTTTTTACTACAAATATGGTGGTCGTTACTG
>NZ_PGGC01000011.1 GCF_002795305.1 Aeromonas cavernicola | reverse complement strand
GTGGGCCAAAGGTATAGGCCACGACTCGTTTTCTCTTGGTATCAAAAGCATACCAAAGCCAATGTCGATGCTGTTTATTGCCGACATAGGCCCATTGCTCATCAAGTTCACAGATAAGCGCCACGTCATCGAGCACCACCTTTTCGGTGGTTACTTGCCTTGGGGTGAGTTTTTTAGGGCGCGTATGACGGTGTTGATGCCAATCTTGAGGACGCGAGCAGTATCACGAACACCTGAGCCGTTGAACGCCATATCAACAATCTTGTCTTTGACGCCGGGCTTGCGTGCTTCATAGGTATAGGTGAGCTGAAACACGTGCGGACAGACTGGGCAACGATAGCGAACATGGCCAGCAGGGGTCTTACCATGGCGATATACGTGGTCAGAGTTGCAACGAGGACAGTGAACGGGGATGGATGCCATGAAGCTATGAGTCTCAAAGGCTCCCATCATACCAGCTCAACCGATCGGAGGCATCACCAAATAATTAATCATTTTTTCATCATGATGTGAATAAGCCAATCTCGTACAGTAAAAGTTATTCCTCTCATTCGGCTATAACAGATGTTGACTCTATGGCAATAGATACTTCTCATGCGACTTCGCACAACTTAGTCATCAGATTGCTCAACGGTCCTCTGTGCGGTTGTGAATTTCTACTATTCTCCGGTCGCACGTTGTTTGTCGTGCGAAATCCTTCTCAGGTTGCATCCCCCGAAGTGACCGCGGAATTACCACCAGATACGCTGTTTATTCCACTCGAACACGGGGGGATTAATTTTGAGCTTCGCTTCGAAAACTCTGACTCGGCCGCGATTTTCCTGAGAGAATTAAGTGCCGATAGCAATACCTGCAAGGAACACTCCGCAAGCCTGAATAAAGTACTACAGATAGGCGAACTTATCTTTGCTCTACGCTTAGAAAATCAAGCATGGTCTTCGGAAATATTGGCTTACCCAAACAGCACGCCGAAAATTACCCGCTCAACGCGTCGCCGCTCTATATCTGCTGTAATCGCATTGGCACTCATCACGGGCGCCGTGGTTATTGCTTTATTTGGGGTATGGAGCACACCTCAAAAGCAAGCGAATGAACTCGATCTTTTGTTAAGTAACGATAATCAACGTTTTCAAGTGTTGTTTGGGCGCAACAAAACGCTATATGTCGCCGCCAGTAATGAGCGAGATGTGTCATGGGCACAGCAAGTGATCGCGCGAGGAGAAAATAAAAAAACCGCACAAGTCATTAGCTCCGAGCGCGAAAATGCACGCATGACACGCTGGCTGGCCGACAACTATCCTGACCTTGCCTATTATCGGCTACAGATGGATAACCCCAAACTACCGCAGTTGTGGATCAGCCGTCAGCGCGCAGCGCTGAGTGATGCTGAGCGCCAGCGTTTAAGTCAACGTTTACTATCGCAGTTTCCTTATGCAGACCAGATCAGTGTTATTGAAATTGATGATGCCACGGTAATTCGCCAAGCAGAAACGGAGCTAAAACGCCAAGCACTCCCATATACACGGCAAGATCACGTTGGTGGTGTCACGTTTGTCGTGCAAGGTGCGTTGGATGATGGTGAACTGCTACGCGCACGCCAGCTTGTTGAAGAGTACTACCGCCGATGGGGTGGGCGCTATGTGCAGTTTGCAATCGAATTGAAAGATGACTGGCTCAGAGGCCGATCCTATCAGTACGGTGAGCAGGGCTATATCAAAATGAGCCCCGCCCACTGGTATTTCCCCAAACCTCTATGAACTTTTAGAAGGAAATTAGCATGGCATGGTCAGGTTACCTTGATGGCATTTCGCAAACATATGACACCGGCGTTAAGGACTTACAAGGGCAGGTTGATGAGGCGCTAGCTAAGCTGTCGGAGACTCCATCAGATCCACAGCTGCTCGCTACATATCAGAGCAAACTCTCTGAATACAACTTATACCGTAACGCGCAGTCCAACACGGTCAAAGTATTCAAAGATATTGATGCCGCCATCATACAAAACTTCCGTTAATCCACTAATGCCTTGCAGCATGCTGTAAGGCCTGTAAGGCCTGTAAGGCCTGTAAGGAGTTAATGCTATGTCACAGATCGCTGCACCATCATTAGATGCACTGACTGATCGTTATCGCGATATTACACGCCAAGACACCGATATCGTATCACTTGATGCGCGCCTGATTGATGCATTCTCGCGTTCAGCCGTCAATCTGGGGATGGAAAAAGACGCAATCTTAGCTCGCCTCGAAAACCCAGCGGCGGTTACCGATCCGGCGGAGTTGTTTTCGCTGCAATTGAGATCGTCCAATTATAACTTGGAAGTGTCGCTGATCAGCACTCTGACTCGTAAAGCAGTAGGTGCGGTGGAAGGACTGCTGCGTTCATGAAAAGCTTGCTCGCCGTTTTACTGCTGTTCGTATTAACGGGCTGTCGACAACAAGATCTGCTCGAAGGATTAGATCAAAAGCAAGCCAATGAGGTGATTGCTGTTTTACAGCGGCACAACATCGAGGCTGATAAGGTCGGCTTTGGAAAGGCCGGCTACAGCATTCTCGTTGCCGAGCCAAATTTTGCGGCGGCCGTAGATTGGCTCAAAATCTACGATCTGCCTTCACGGCCACGAATTGAAGTCGCCCAAATGTTTCCTGCAGACTCGCTGGTCTCTTCTCCACGAGCGGAAAAGGCACGATTGTACTCGGCAATTGAACAACGCTTAGAACAATCACTACAAAGCATGGAAGGCCTACTGTCCGCTCGCGTTCATGTTAGCTATTACGTGGACGCTGGGGAAGGTGGACAACAATCTAAACCCATTCACTTGTCCGCGTTAGCTGTCTATGAGCGAGATATTAATCCTGAACAAAAAATAAACGATATCAAACGTTTTTTGAAAAACAGCTTCGCCGATGTTGAATATGAAAATATCTCCGTGGTGCTTTCAAAACGTAGTGAAGCGCAACTGCAAGCACCACGCTCACCTACTCGCAAAAATGAAATTACCAGCATCACCGGCTTATTGGTTTTGATTCCATTTTTGTTCGCGATCGGCATCGCCGCTTGGTATTGGTTGCGCCGCCGAACAGCACCGACTCAGCCAACCCTCCCAGTCGATAATCACGGAGCGGGCGTATGAATACACCGCGTTTGTCGATGCGCCTTCAACGCATTCGGTTTGATCCTCTCTCTTATCTGCACCCGCTGCGGGCGCAGATCCCCACGAGACTCATCAATACACCGACAGCACGCACTGCGGTAAATGACATTTTACTGCGTAGCTATGCGTTGGATTGGCAGCCTTTCCAACTCGACGCATTAGCTAAACAGTGGATTCACCATTGGTATCGACTTCCCCACGTGGCTTACCTCATCGGCTGTCATAGCTTACGCGCCGATCTCGCGTGGAAAGGGAATTCGTGCAAACTGCCGCATTGGGCCAATAACTTTATGCGGCTCACGTTATCCGCAGAAATATCAACGGGTCACAAAGTCATCGGCGATACCGAGCTATTTACGGCCGGATACACACGACTACACCCTTGGGTCGCACGTCTTCCACAACCATTATCGAAACGATTCCCACTGCTGTTTCCAGCCGCCATAGAGATGGCCATTAACGACACAGCCCCCCAAGCGGAGGCTGATCCATTAATTCTGACTTTGGCTCTACAATATGCCGAGAGATATCCCAACATATCATTCACACACACCGCTTGAGCGTGTGTTAATTCCACGTAAAACGCTACAGCGTCATGCTCGTGGCGCCAACTTAGAGCAACAAGCCCAGCAACATGCCCGCCAGCTGCTGCGCGAAGCTCAACAACAAGCCGAGCAGATTCGAAAATTGGCTTACAAAGATGGGTATCAGCAGGGAATGCTTGATGCGATGAACCAGATCGGCACATTTCTCGCCGACAGCCAGACACTGGCCATAAACCTTCGTGATAGCCTGCACCAACATGCTCGACAGTTACTGACCCATGCAGTGGAACACCCCGAAACACTCCTGCTGTTACTGGAGGAGTGCTTGCGCAATTTGCCTGTCGTAGACACAACACTCTATCTAATTTTGCCACGCTCGATGCGTCGTCAGAATACCCAGTTTAGCGATGTCCTCGCTGCGCATTGGCCTCATCCTTACCAGCTTGACTTCCATACCGACGCCGGTTTTGTGCTGCGCTATGCCGACCAAGTAATCGAATTTTCACCGGAACAATACACAGAAACCGCCAGCCGAGCACTGATAAATACCTTGGCATCTTTGCCCGAAGAGTGCCGCCAACTGTCACAGCAAGCGCTACAGGCGTTCATCACTCAATGGCACGTCACAACACCCTCAGCAGAAAGTGAACAACCCACATGATGATCTCACCGATTACGACAATCGCCGCCCCATTGCTCTCAACAGCAACCGAGAACGTTATCCCGCTCAGTGAGCGCATTCCACAACATGCGCTTGCCGTATCGCCCACCGAGGAGTCAATCCCGCTTCCAGACGCAGCGCCTGACGATAATGAAGATTTGCTGACACACGCCTTTTTAGATGAGTTACGGCTGCTAGCACCGTCTGAGGATCCTCGCGAATACGCCAATGCGGTGAGCCAATTGATGCGTGATTTTGTTGACCCTACAACTCAACAGCGCGCATTTGTCACCTTAGAGCAACAGCTTGCTCTTTTACAACGCACATTGGCCGAAGTTGATAAGGATCCAATACTCACCAAACCGCTTACTGCCGTAATGCTCGGCACCGCCAACGTGAAATTAGAAATGACAAAATGGATGCAAGACACGGTGTTATCTGGCGGGGAAATTACTGAGTTTGAAGAGTGGTAAACCCATTTTTTGGACTGATTGCACCGAGTTTTTCATCCGCTGAGGCTATCTTTGTGGCCTCAGCGATTAAGAGCCGCTAACAAAACCGTTCAACAAAGCGCAAGCAGATAACAGCACAAGCCAACGTCAACAAAGCTAGATGGATATCCAGCCGCCGCTCGAAACGAATTCGTCGCCTCCCAAAGCCTGCCAACCAACCATGAGTGCGCTCTACAACCCTGCGATGACAACCGAATCGCTCATTACTATCNNCTCGGCAACGGCGAAAATAATACCCCTTGTCTGCGTGTAGCTTATCAGGTCGACATCTCTTGCCTGCTAATGTCGGAAGCACATCCAACAAGGGCTCAAACATTATCGAGTCATGGCGATTGGCGCCTGAGACAAGCACTGCGAGTGGTATGCCCTGACGTTCCACCACTCTGTGTCGTTTACTGCCCAGCTTGCCTCTGTCTGCCGGGTTACGTCCCGTTTCCTGGCCCCCAGGGCTGGCTACGCTTGCGCCATCGAGGCTTGCTCTACTCCAGTCGATGTGGCCAGCTCGGTGTAGTTGCCTCAGCAGTACTGCCAGATGCCTTGAGCTTGCCAATCGCGCAGGCGACGCCAGCACGTCATCCCACTGCCAAACCCCAGCTACTTGGGTAAGTCCTCCCACGGGATGCCGGTAGTAAGGACAAACAGAATACCGTTGAGAACGGTATGGTCATCGAGGCGCGGACGGCCCCCCGTGGTAAAGGCTGTTGGGGTGGCAGAAGTGGTTGCAAGGATTTCCATAACTGGTTACTGATTGTTTTTCGTGCCATTCCTCCTATGTGGGGATTGGCATCGCTCGAATCAACTTGGTTTTGTTAGCGGCTCTTAGTCGGCGCACTTTTTTGGTTGTGAGCGATTACTGAATGTTTATTGCCATGGTTCACGCTGTAATGCTGACGACAGCTATTGCCTTTTGAGTCGTTGTACTATTGGTGGCAGTGATTAGGAGAAGAGTTGATGAGCACTGAAGATAATGTCAGCGACGAACGGATTGCAGAAATGGTCTGGGAAGCCGTCAGTGAAGGGGCAACCCTCAAGGACATTCACGGCATTCCTCAGGATATGATGGAATGCTTATATGCCAACGCTTACGATTTTTATCACAAAGGAAGACTCGATGAAGCGGAAACATTTTTCCGTTTTCTGGCTATTTATGACTTCTACAATCCTGATTACGTTATGGGATTGGCGGCTGTTTGCCAGTTAAAGAAACAGTTTCAAAAAGCATGTGATTTATATGCGGTGGCGTTTGCCTTAAGCAAGAATGATTACCGCCCCGTTTTTTTTACTGGGCAGTGCCAATTGTTCATGCGTAAAGCAGCCAAAGCAAAGCAATGTTTTGAACTGGTTTGTGAACGCAGCAGTGATGAAGCTTTGCTCGCCAAAGCTCAGGTTTATCTGGAAAGTTTGCAAGAAGCTGAAGCTGAGGTATCCCGTCAACAGCAAGAGGAACAGACATGAGTGACGTAAGTATAATCAGCCGTAGCGGGTATCTACAAAATCCGCGCCTTGCTGAAGCTGCATTTGAAAATGTGCGTAAGGATGGGAAATTTCTTTCCGCCGCAGATCAAGCGTTGAAATCGGTATTGGCAGTTAAGGCTGGCGAAAATAGCGGGCAAGTGCACGTCACGGAGCGCGATTTAGCAACGCCGACGCTAACACAACCGACGCCACGGGCGAAGGACGAGTTAAACAGTGCCGGCAAACTAGCATTATTACTGGGGCAATTGATGGTCCTGATGGGCGAGGTTTCTCTCTCGCAGCTGGAAGGCCGTCTGGCAACGTGGCGAGCGATGATGGAATCGCAAAACGCCATGGGCAATCAATTGTCACAGGAGTTACAAACTGCATTGGAAGGCGCGGAGAAGGCGACTGACGCTTATCAATCGGCGCTCACCGCACTGAGTACCAGTAAGTCTGCGCTTGAGGCCGCAGAGCAGAAATTAACGCAAGCACAAGTTTCTCTGGATGCGTTGTCGCCAGATGATGCGGGTTATAGCCAAGCATTAGCGGCGCGCGATCAAGCGGCGAACGATCGTGGGCAAGCTAAACAAAAAGTCGACCAAGCGCAGGCCAGTGCTGAATTAGCTCATTCACAGGCGGTCGAGAAGGGAGAAAAAGCAGACAAGCTGCTCACTCAAGCCCAAGGCGTGGGCATTAGAAATGACTACCTGCAAAAAAGTGAAAAAGATAATCTTTCCAATGTGGCGAAACTGACCATGTTAATGGCCATGTTTGCCGAATTGGTTGGGAAAAATAGCGAAGAAAGTCTGAAAAATGACCTTGCGCTGTTTCAGGCCTTACAAGAAGGCCGAAAGACTGAAATGGAAAAAAAATCCGCTGAATATCAGGCAGAGGTTCGCAAAGCGGAAGAGCTTAATCGCATCATGGGATGTGTGGGCAAGATTCTTGGGGCGCTGCTGACTGTTGTTAGCGTCGTCGCTGCTGCGTTTACTGGTGGAGCAAGCTTAGCCATAGCGGCGGTAGGATTGGCATTAATGGTGGCTGATGAAATCACCAAAGCTACCACCGGCGTTTCATTTATGCAGGAGGCGCTAAAGCCTCTGATGGAAAATATCCTAAAGCCGTTAATGGAGATGATAGGTAAAGCGATTAGTAACGCGCTTGAGGGATTCGGTCTTGATAAAAAGACAGCGGAGATGATTGGTGCAATAGCAGGAGCGGTGCTAGCAGCCATTGCGATGGTAGCTATTATCGTTGTGGTTGCGTTGGTGGGTAAAAGTGCTGCGGCCAAACTGAGTGATGCCATGAGTAAGTTTTTTGGTGATGCGATGAAAAAAATAGTCCCCAATGTGCTCAAGGAATTTGCCAAAAAGGCCAGCACTAGCGCAACACAACTGGCACAAAGAGTGGGGCTACGTAACGACACTTTAGGCAAGCAATTGGTGGCTACTCGTCTCAACACTGCCGTGTTGGTAGGGGAGGCTGGTAACGGAACTGCGCAAGCTGGCGGTAATGTGGCGTCAGGGATATTCATGAAAAACGCCAGTGAGGCCATGGCCGATTTTCATTTAGCGCGTGTCGCGATGGAGCAAATCTCTCAATGGCTGAAGCAGGCGGTGGAAACCTTCTCGGATAGTCAAAAAGTCACTCAAGAATTGAATCGTACAATGTCTGCTGCATTGCAACAAAATGCCGAAGCAGGACGATTCATTTTGCGCCAAAGTCGCGCGTAAGCTAGGAGTATAATTATGTCTGCTATTAATGCCTATAACACCAATATCAGTAATTACTTTGCGTCAAATACTAGCGAAACGGAGGTGGCTACAAAAGCAACGGGGCTCAGTATTAATGATTTGTCACCAATTCTGGGCCAAGCTGTAAGTAAAACACTGAATGATATTTTACGCGCTCCAAATCTGACCGCACCGTCAGTGAATATCAATAAAGACATGAGCAGTGCGGTGAAAACCTATTTGCTGGATATCCTTGATAATCCGTCTTTTATCCGTGATCTGGGAGCCTTGAGTGAAAAAGTAGAATCTGGCGTTAATCAACAGCTGGAGAGCAAAGTTAAAGAACAAGCCGAGCAGGGAAAATCATTCGACATTAGTGGGCTATCTTCTTCTGCCGTAGCATTGATTGCGGCGGCTAATGTGCTGATGCTGGCGCTGAATACTGCTGATACGTTGCTGAGCGGTAAACTGTCGCAAGTCAGTTTTGATGCAGCGAAAAGCACGGCGGCGTCAATGGTGCGTGAAGGGATGAGCATTTTGGCCAGCAGTATCTCACAAAGTACCTTGCAATTAGGGATCACCGCAGTCGGCGCCAAAACTGAATATAAAGGTATCAGTAATGAGCGCGGTGCATTGAAGCACAATGGTGGCAAGCTGGAAGCGCTGAATGTTGAGCGTGCGGGTATGAAGAATGCTTTGAATACCAATAACGCGAGAAAACTGGGTGTTGAAACAGATAGTCTGTCTAAACTGGAAACTCAGTCGACCAAAGGGCAAATTCAGAAAAATCTTAACCAAGCCTCACTGCAAAAGCCAGGTGACAGCGTCAATTTGCAAGCCAGTAGCCAGCAAATTAAGCCTGAGCACCAAGCTGCACTGTCCCGTACACTGGATGATGTTGATGCCGAGATTGCCATTCAGCAAAATGCACTGAGTGACAACACACTCAAAGCGCGTAATACGCAAACGACCGGTGATGCGATCATGAAAAGTTCGATGGCTGTTGGTGGCGTGGCCGGAAGCACTGGTCAATACACGGCGACACTGGAGCGATCCGAACAACAAATCAGCCAAGCCAATAGCCGAGTGGCATCGACTGCCGCTGAAGATACGCGAGAAAGTAGCCAGAAAACACGCAATCTTATTCAAGAGCTTTTACGCGTGATGGATAGTGTCAGTCAGTCGAAAAATGCGGCGATTGGTACAGTAGCTGGTAATATTCGCGCTTAATTCATTTTTGTCATGGCGGCGGGTTATATATCCGCAGTTTCTTCCCCTCTATGGAGGTGAATCCCCTTTTTACTTTGCGGGTGGCTTATCTTTTACAACCATCTGGAAAGAAAAATGTTGCCCCTAAGGACTCTTTCTATGGATATAAACAATAGTACAACCCTGCGGCCATTACCGCTGTCATCTTCTCCGTCTTTGCCACAAGAAATTAATGTAGAAAAAACAGTTACTGGTAGTGCCACAATAACCAATGTACAAAATAAAAGTGTGGATGTGGTTATCTTAGATAATGCATTGAAAAAATCAGAGGCGCTAATTAACACGCTGCAAGTGGCAGCATATCAGAATGAGCAAAAAAGCGATCGTCTACTTGCCGCACAGCAATTTGAAAGTAGCCTACAAGGCATAGTAAATAGTCGTGTCACCTTGGCACTAGAGCAGAAAATATCTTTGCAATCTGAAGTCGACAATGCCTTGCATCAGGCATTGCCAAATCCACAAACATTGTTTGAGCCTATAGCAGCGCAACGGACGACCATTTCAGACAAAGAATTATGGGAAAAGATAGCTCATGCCATCGGACAAATAGGCGAGGAATATCTTGAGGTCTATGAGAATGTCGTGGGTAAATACACCGAATTCTATACTGATTTCAGTGATATTTTATCGCAGATGGGAGGATGGATCTCCCCCGGAGGAACAGATGGGAATAAGGTTAAGTTAAATGTTGATGCGCTTGTCTATGCTCTGAAGACATTGACAAGTAAATATACACTACCGAACCAAAACGCCGTACTGTTCCCATCCCAATCTGAGGGCTCGGGTATTACCGGTGTCAGTGATAGGAAGGTTGCCGAACAGTGGGCGAAAGAGTTAGGTTTACCGGACTCTTGTGTGAAACAGGTCAATGGGAAATATGTTGTTGTTGTAGATTTACTCCCTATTAATGCCATGATAAGAGATACCAGTGCGTTAGGTAAAGGGGTGGTAGATATAGATAACGCCAAATTTCAAGCGTGGCAGGCCGGTTTTAAGGCTCAGGAAGAAAACTTGAAAAATACACTGCAAACACTGACGCAAAAATACAGCAGTGCCAACTCCCTATATGACAATTTGGTCAAAGTATTGAGTAGTACGATAAGCAGTTGCTTGGAAACGGCCAAGTCATTCCTGCAAGGCTGATATGAGGAGGAACATCTAATGCCTATTTCAGGATTGTCACGTACTTACTCTTGTCAGGATATATCATCTCATAACGTACAAGAAACATCCCAAAACCAATTGGGTGCGAGCTTGAATAACGTGCGATCCAGTAGTGTACGTTTATCACGGTCTCTGTCTTGTTCGCTACCGAATCTAACACATATATCTTCAGGGCCCGCTGATATAAAAAATAGCTCATTAGAACTGGCTAGATTTGAGTCCGTATTTGAGCAAAAAGCGCTGCAAGATTTATTTGATGCTGGGCCAGATGGTAATAAGAAAAACCTCGAGAGGTTATTTTTCAATTCGTCTAATACCTATGCAAAGCTTGAAATTATGGCATTTGCAAAAGTATTCAGTCAGTTACTTAGTCAACTTGGGGTGACTGCCGAAAATCGTACTGCACTAAATCAGCTGGCTCAAAATTATAACCGTCAAATATTGCGTGATGGGTTAGGCGAAAAATCTGGCTTTGCTGCATGGACGGCAAGTACAAGGTTGCGCTATGCGCAGCGAAGTAAACTGGAGCACCAATTGGCCGCATTGGCCGAACAATATTCGGCGGGTGATGTGTTGAAATTAGGTGCGGGATTTATGGTTGCTGATGTCATGCCCTATATCCAACAGTGCCTTGAGCAACAGCTAGGCGCGAAGTTGAATAGCATCACACGCCAGCGCTTACCGGAATTAGTCGATAAAGCAGCTATGCGAGCGTTTGATGCCTTACGCACTGAGCGTGTAAAGCTCATAAATCAGCGAGGTATGGGGCTTGGCAAATTGGCACGTGATCTGGATACGGTCGCGGCTTTGCCTCGCCTTTTACGTGATCTTTTGTCAGCTCTCGCTGAGGCACCGCAAAATGCGAAGCCTAAGCCGTCGCTCCAGCCAGAAGCGGCAGTGCCGCCAGAAAATAAAGCCGGTGGAGGGTTTACTCTTCACGGCGGAATTCATATCGATAACCACCAAGTCGATAATAGCCAGCATACCTTCAACCTGAATATCAATGTGTCGGGTGCAGGTTCGATGCCGACACCGTTGGTTCAAAACCTCAACTTAGGCCGTGAGTTTCAGCCTCAAGGGAATACTGCGGATAGGGTCGATGGCGCACCGAACGTGGCCAGTGAGCGTGATGAGCAACGGCTAGAGGATCCGCTGCAGGAGAAAGCGCGACGGGTTACAGAAAAAGTGCGGGCAGACAGCGAGTTGCTCACTTCGCATGTCAGTGCCGGTATGGCAAAGCCAATACAGAGCTCGGCCACTGGGCTCTTTAATGCGGCACGAGATGTGGCTACCCAGTTGTCTAACTTACTTGAAGTGACAAATGCAGCTGTAGCAGATAATGCGAAGCATCACGCTGGACAGACGCCGAACGCCGAGGCGACAGAGCGAGCAGACAGCGTGTTGCTCACTTCGCGTGTTAGTGCCGATGTCGCAAAGCCGATATCAAATCCGGCCATAAAGCCCCTCCACGGATCGCGTGATGTTGCCGTCGCGTTGTCTAGTTTGTTGGATGTAACTACGGAGGCGTTAGGCCACCAGCGTGATAGCCGTATTCAGCCAGCTTCGCGCACATCGGCCTCGTCACAACCCGCCGGCGATACCGAGTCTGCGCAGAACGTCGAATTAAAGCGTATCAGTAGTGATTATGGCCGTCTGAAATTTCGTCGCGCAAATTTGAACGCACTGCCTAGCCAAGCTTATTTGCGCAGTACTGGCGGGCAATTTAACGCCGAGCACGAATTGCTGAAGGCCGTACGTAGCATCCTTGAAGTGGATACCAATCAGCCATGGTCAATTCGACGCGATTTTGAACAGTTACGCAATAGGCTGTTGCCGAACTATGAATCAGATCGTAGTCAGCTATTGCAAGCCGTGAGCAATAAAGAAAAACAGCAAGGTTTGCAGCAGGATATGGATGTTTTACAAGAGCTGTTGGCAAATCATTCTGGCTTAGCGGCGGGTCGCTCTGCCGTACAAAATTTTGCGCGAACATTGCTTCGTGAAACTGACTTGTGCCGACAAGGAAAACAGCCAAATCCATTAATCACCGCGCTTTTGGATGGTATTGCTGGCACAGGTGAAAATCGGTGGCACTGGCGTGCTGATGCCTCCCGCCAACAGCCCGCGACTGTTGCCGAAAAAGTTGTATTAACCACCGATGGACTGCATTTCGATCCAACGCACAGGTGAGGAAGTCTTAGTATGCAAAGTGAAATGAAACAACAGGTCAAAAATATTATCACGGATTGTATGGCGATACAGGATCTTCGCGTTGATGACGATATGTATCTGGTCGATCAACTCTATTTAGACTCGCTAGATCTTATCGAAATCGTATTAAATTTGAATGAAAAGTTTGATATTGAGATTGATGGTGATGAAGTGGCGGGATTTAAGACGGTATCGGATATTTTTCAGGAGGTTGAACGGCTAATTGCTGCCAATTGTTCGGTGATAACTGAAGAGTAAATCAATAATTTGTGATCTTTGTTACATAACATTTTGCTAATTCAGATAATAAGTGCAACGCTCGGTCATGGGGCTTAGGAGGCAGGGCTCACTCATGATCTGACCCTGACTGAGCACCTGTCTCCGTGACCACGGAAACAGATTGGAGTTCATCCATCGACCATCAATCGTGAACTGCGTCGTCATCGAGATGAACAGGATTATCTGCCGAAACAGCCGGACTGGATGGCCACTTTCACTGATAGTGAGCGTCAAAAATCGTCTATTTATTAACTTCAAACCACGGAAAACCTTATTTATGAGACTTATTAGGCTTTTATTTATTTCGTTACTGGGCATGATACTTGCCGCTTGCGGAGGCGACTCTTCTGGAGGCAATGATGACTCGAGGCCAATAATTATCTCTTTGCAAGTCACACCCGTTATTACAACCATTCCGGTCGGTTTTTCTCAGCACTTCATTGCCATAGCGACCTTGTCAGATGGTACAACCAAAGATGTCACGAATGACACCTCTTTAACTTGGACCAGCAGTGATGACACGATCGCACCTATTGTCAGTAATCAGACCAGTGGTAACGGCATGGTGACCGGCGTGTCAGCAGGCTCCGTGACCATCACCGCCTCCGGTGAGGCCAATGGTCAGCGCTTCAGTGCTACTGCACAGGTGACCATCACCAATGCGGTGGTGACTGAGCTACAAATTACCCCCCAGGACTCCTCCCTGGCGATAGGGTTGAGTGAGCAGCTTAAAGCTGAAGCCATTCTCTCTGATGGCCAGGTACTGAATGTCACCGCTAATACTGCCGTGAGCTGGAGCTCCAGTAACCCAGCCGTAGCTACCATCAACAGCAGTGGTACAGACAAGGGCATAGTGACCGGCGTGTCAGCAGGCTCCGTGACCATCACCGCCTCCGGTGAGGCCAATGGTCAGCGCTTCAGTGCTACCGCACAGGTGACCATCACCAGTGCGGTGATGACTGAGCTACAAATTACCCCCAAGGACTCCTCCCTGGCGATAGGGTTGAGTGA
>NZ_PGGC01000108.1 GCF_002795305.1 Aeromonas cavernicola | reverse complement strand
GATGAGCACAACGCCGAGCAGGTGATGGCGCTGATGATGGCGGCAGTGCGCGATACCGGCGCCGGCCTGTTGCTGGTCAGCCACAACCCCGCCTATGGCGCACTGGCGGATCGGGTATTGCGGCTAGAAGGAGGCCAGCTGGTCGGGCTCAAGGGCACCACCATGGTTCATCCGATGGATCACCCCATCAATCACGCCCGCTACTCAGTGCCGGATTGCCGCTGATGCTGCCACTCAAGGCGCTGCTGCGCCTCTATCGCCGCCACCCTTGGCTGCTACTAATGAGTCTGGCTGGGCTGGTGTTGGGGGTCTCGCTGGTGGTGGCCATCGAGCTGCTTAACCACAGTGCCCGCACCAACTTCGTCGCTGCCCGCAGCCAGCTAGCGGGGGACGCCAACTACCGACTGGCCCCAAACGGCGGCGTGGATGAGCAGATCTATGTCCGACTGGTGCGCAGCCAGCCCGCCCTTGAGGCCATGCCCCAACTGCATGGCTGGCTGAAAGACGAGCAAGGGCACAGCCTCCAACTGCTGGGGATGGATCTCTTCAACCTCGGCCCCGTGCGTCAGCTGTTTGGCCACCTCCCGGGTCGCGAGCCCGANNCCTGAGGCGGCTCGCCTTGGCTGGCTGCTGGGTGAACCGCGCCGCTTTGTACTGGATGACGGCGAGCACTCTCCTGTCCGCTCGCTCACCCTAACCTTGGCAGGGACCTTTGTGCCGGGCGCTGTGCCGATGGATCGGCTGCTGCTGACCGACATCGGTCTGGCCCAGCAGCTACTGGGCAAAGAGGGCCGCCTCGATCGCATCGTCTTTAAATTAAGCGAGGCGCAGGCACAGATGGTGCAGCGCACGCTGCAGGCCGATTACCCTGACCACCCCCTCTGGCTTGAGCCCATCAGCCCCGCTCTGGATGCCAGCCAGCTTGGTGATGCGTTGGCACTCAACCTCTCTGCGCTCTCCCTGCTCGCCATGGCGGTGGGGCTGTTTTTGGTGTTCAACGCCCAGCGCTTCGTGCAGAGCGTACGCCGCCCCCAGCTGGCCCAACTGATCATGCTCGGCATGGCGCCGCGCCGACTGCTCGGCTGGTTGACGCTGGAGCTGCTCATGCTCGCAACCATCGGTACCCTGCTCGGGCTGCTGCTAGGCAGCCTGCTAGCGCTGGCCCTGATGGGACAACTGACCCAAGCGCTCGCCGATCTCTACGGCCCCAATCCCATTGATCTGCTGCGCCTCTCCCCCAGCAGCCTGCTCAAGGCGTTGGGGATTGGCCTGCTTGGGACCCTTGCCGCCAACCTACCCAGCTGGTGGCAGCTGCTACGCCAATCCCCCCTAGCGCTGCGCGAGGGCAGCACTCGCCCGCCGACCCATGCTAGGCTACGGCGACAACTGGCCTGCGCGATCTTACTGATCTGCGTCCTCTGTCTGTGGCTGCCACAAACTGGTCTGGCTGGCGCCTTGTTGGTCGCTGGGGGCTGGCTGCTGGCCATGGCACTGCTACTGCCTGATGCGCTGCGTTGGCTATTAGGGCGCCGGTGGTTACGCTCGGCGGGCCCCCTGAGCGCAAGGCTGGGAGTGGCCGAAACCCTCTATCATCTAGATCGCACCGCCATCGCGGTATAGGGTTGCTGCTCACCTGCACCTTATATAACGCCACCGTTACGGCCACCGATCTCGGCACCATTCTGGGCAATGGCGGCGAGCAGTTCAAAAAAGCCGAACAGGGCCAGCCCATCCACTTGCCCGCCGATCACGCCGCCCACCCCGCCTACCGCTCGGAGTGGTGGTATCTGACCGGCAACCTCAAAGATGAGCAGGGCCGCGATTACGGTATGCAGTGGACCTTGTTTCGTCAGGGTATCACACAGCAGATAACATCAAGCAATCCCTGGCTCACTCCCCAGCTCTGGCTGGCCCAGTTCGCCCTCACTGACGTGAGCAAAAGCAGCCACCAGCAGGATGAGCGCATCAGTCGGCAAGGACCGGGGCTCGCGGGTGCCAGCGGCGGCGAGTATTGGCTCAAAGAGTGGGTGCTGACCTCTCAAGGACAATCGCTCTTTCCTGCCACCCTCAAGGTGCAGAGCGCAGCGGGGGATCTTGAACTTAAGGTGAGCGCCATCAAACCCGCGGTGCTGCAGGGTCAACAGGGTTACAGCGAAAAAAGTCCAGGCAACGCCTCGTTTTACTACTCCTACCCGCGTCTGGCGCTCAGCGGCACCCTGACCCGCGATGGCGAAACCCGTCAGGTCAGTGGCCAAGGCTGGTTTGATCACGAATGGAGCAGCTCGGTATTGGCCCAGTGGCAATCGGGCTGGGACTGGTTTTCGCTGCAGCTCAATGATGGCCGCGAGCTGATGCTGTTTCGCCTGCGCACCAAGGCGGGCCACGCCAATCCCGAAAACCGCTACGGTATTCTGATTGAGCCGGACGGTCGCAGCCGCGTGCTACCTCCCGAGCAGATCCACTTCGTGCCAGGCAAGATGTGGCGTGGCCCCAAGGGCCAACCCTACCCCATCGAATGGCAACTAAAGGCCGCCCAGATGCAGCTGACCATCCAAGCACGCCAGCCCAATCAGGCGATGAGCGGCCGCTTTGATTACTGGGAAGGGGCCGTGAGCGTGTCAGGGGATGCCAGCGGCGTCGGCTATCTGGAGATGACGGGCTACTAGCCGCCATGCCACCTAGCGGGTCCGGGCCAGCTGGCGATCAGTGGGACAGTTCCCGTTAGCGACGGCCCCACTCGCGTGCTCACCGCGGCTGCGTTGGTATAAAGCTGGTATAAATCGGTGCTGCCGCACCATGGGTAACAACGAGTCTTTTCTTTTATTTTCCGCTCATCACTCAGTACCATTGTCTTAACCCCCTGCTTTCCTTGATCGGGCTGAGTGTGAGGTGGACTTCGGCTTGGGAGGGTGCGAGGAGAATGTGCCGCGTATGAAAGGATTTTTGACCAGTGGGGTCGCGCTGCTGAATAGCCCCGCCCCCGGAATCCCAACCCAGCCGCTTTATCAACGCATTGATGAGCCCAACACCCTGCGTACTGCCCAAGGCACCACATTGCCCGCCAATACCAGACGGATCTCGGTGTGTCAAAGTGCCGTGACGCTAGCGCCCACCCTGCAAGTACGGCGCGGCGGCTTTGGCGCAGAAGCAGCTCGCTGGGCTAACGACTGCAACACCGATAGCGGCAGCTATCGCCACAGTCACAGCAACGGAGGATAAATATGGAGCGCATTGCTCTACCCGAGCGTCCTAACTGGCGCGAGCGGGCCGCTGAACTCGGCTTTGAATTTCACACCTTTGATGGCGAGCCTTATTGGGACGAGAGCGCTTATTACCGTTTTGGCCTGCGCCAGATCGAAGAGGATCTGGAAGCACCGACCGAGGAGCTACATCAGATGGCCCTCTCACTGATCCCGACGATAGTGGCCAGCGAAGCGCTGTTGACTCGGCTCGATATCCCCGCATATTGCTGGCCCGCGCTGGAGGACTCTTGGCGGCGCCGCGATCTTCATCTCTATGGTCGGCTGGATCTCGCCTATGATGGGCATGGCCCGGCTAAGCTGCTGGAGCTCAATTACGATACCCCCACCTCCCTCTATGAATCAGGCTTCTTCCAGTGGATTTGGCTGGAGGATCAGGTGCATCGGGGTGTGCTACCCGCAGGGGTCGATCAGTTCAACTCGCTGCAAGAGCAGTTGTATGACGCCTTTGCGGCACATGGCCATGGCGCCCCCCTGCACTTCACCTGCGTGGGCGATAACCTAGAGGATAGAGGCAACCTTGATTACCTCATTGATATCGCCCTGCAGGCCGGCTGTGACGCCCGTTTCGTTGATTTGGCAGATATCGGCGAGTGGCAAGGGCAGCTGGTGGATTTGGGCAACGCTCCCATCCACGAACTCTTTAAACTCTACCCTTGGGAATTCATGGTGCGTGAACCCTTTGGCCAAACGCTGCTGACCAGCCAGACCCGCTTTATCGAACCGGCTTGGAAGATGATCCTCTCCAATAAAGGGATATTGGTAACCGTTCACCGGCAGGGGCTTGACGCACACAATTCGGCAGGGATGGGGTAATCCGTTTTCTCGATGCAGGCTTTGACGATGGCGCGCAGCCACTCCTGAGGACAACGTCCCAAGCGTTTGGCTGTCTCCACCAACGACAGGATACGCTGGCGAAACAACTCGCCACGATGTGAGCACACGCCGTAGCTCCCTTTGCGCCACAGCACATAGCCGCGCAGCGCTCGTTCCGCCTCATTGTTCGTCAGCGGAATATCGTCATCACTCATAAACCGC
>NZ_PGGC01000107.1 GCF_002795305.1 Aeromonas cavernicola | reverse complement strand
GCATCTGGCAAAGGCTGCATGACCTCTACTTTTGAGTGCCCCTAAAAATGGGGGGATTACCATGTCATCGATGTGCTGAAGAATCGTAGCGTGGTCAAGCATGGGGGCGTGGTGAGGTATTTGCGGGTCAATTCCGACGATCATACCCCAGAACCCACGCCATACCTCGCTTATATGAGGGGATTTATAAGGTCATGAGCGGCAAAAAACTGAGATTATTGCCGTTTGATTAGATTGCACATGGTTAACTAGTACAATGGATATCTTAGATTGGGTAAGAGAGCTAGGATGTAAAAATAAGGCAACTCCTGTAATTGATTTTTAAATCATTATCTTGTTGATTTGTATATTATATTTAATCACCTGTAAAAGAGCGTATTAATGTCTAGATATACGTGCAAACTGGTCTTATAAACGTTAAAAGTCTCGAGATTCTATTGTCACCTCTTTACTGTGTACCGGATAAACATTGCCGTTTTCGGCAATTTTCATCCTAAAGATCAGCCATGTACTGCCGTTAAATATACCGAAGCAATCGAGGGGTGTTCGGAGTCCAGCGTTTGCACTACTAGGGTGTCTGTTCGTTCAAGCAGACACCGAACATAAGAGACAGGTTTGTTCAGCCTGTTCTTTTTAACGAATGGCGGGACATCGTTTAAGCGATGCAGTCCGCAGTCGAATGTTCTTCGGGAGAGTATATTTATGGCTATGTATATCAACACCAACACGTCATCTTTAAATGCACAGCGCAATTTGATGAATAGCTCCAAGTCACTGGATACCTCTTACACTCGTTTGGCTTCCGGTCTGCGTATTAACAGTGCCAAGGACGATGCGGCTGGTTTACAGATTTCTAACCGAATGACGTCTCAGGTTAACGGGTTAGATCAAGGTAATCGCAACGCAAACGACGGTATTTCTGTAGCACAGACTGCTGAAGGGGCGATGGATGAGGTGACGGGTATGCTG
>NZ_PGGC01000106.1 GCF_002795305.1 Aeromonas cavernicola | reverse complement strand
GTGGTAGCGGTGTCTGTGGCTTTGCTCGATAGGCTGGCCAGCTCATCACGTAGCGTGCTAATCGCCTGCTCGGTGTCATGGTGCTGCTGCTTAAGGGCCTCTAGTTGCCCGACGGATAGGGCCTGTCTGACGTATTCCGGCACACTCACATTGGCCGCTTTTGCGGCTAGCTCGATGGCGGTTTTTTGCTGCTCGGACACCCTGACACTCAATACCGACATAACGCCCCCTGTATACGGCTGTTTTCAGCAGGGTAAACACCTGTAATGGCAAGGTCTAGCGGCGTATTTTGAGGAGGCGGGGTGTAAACATGAGCGTGACCGACAGGCACGACACCGATTGTATACAGGCACGAGACCGATGTTTACACGTACCGTGTTCCCATTCGGCGTGCCTGCATCCTATCGGCGTGCCAAAGGGTGGCCCTTTGAAACCTGAATGAGGTTCTACGAACCCTAATACCCCCCTGTTTTTTCTGCTCGCAACATGGCTGTTATTTGCTGCCAGCACCAAGCCGTTCAAAGACGTTACTGTGAGCGGTTCACAGCTCACAGTAACGTCAGTAGTCAGATAAAAATCGTGTGGCAGCCGGAACGTGTCAGCGAGCAAATATTAAGAACCTAACCCCAGCCGAGGGCCTTAAATCATGTGCGTCGTGAGTGTGAGCGTATTTTTGTGCGTGAAATCGCGGCAAGCCAATGATCACGCTATGTAGCGGCGAATTTATGAGTCGTACATAGCGTGGTCGAGAGAGAGCAATCCTCGTCAATGTCTGGGCGCGACATGTAGGCGGGATGGCCAGCAGGAAAGCTTCACACAAGATAGGTGAAGCCACCCTGCGCAGGTGGGGTATGCCTACCGCGCTGCGCTTGGTATCCCCGTGTGGCACAGACAGCAAAAGGCCCGCTGTCAGCGCCACACGGGGATCGAATAGGGCATCGGGGGTCTGTGCTGACGGCACGTTGTTACAGGTGATCAGCACGGAGGAATCAAAATAACCATTCTGAATAATCAAAAATAGAAATTGATGTATGGGGCGTTGGTGGAGGCCAAA
>NZ_PGGC01000105.1 GCF_002795305.1 Aeromonas cavernicola | reverse complement strand
GGTGACCGCAGCTGGCGGAGTCACCCGTCTCGGCGGATGGCGGCGCAGCGGCGGCAGTCTCGCCGTTTGCGCTTTCGGCCAGCTTGGCAGCGCGGCGCGCTTCTGCTTCCCGTTTGCGGGCTTCGCGGGCGGCGATCACCGCGCTGTTGTCAGGTTGGCCCTCGGCGGGGACGGCCAGGGTTGTCATAGCGGTGATGGGGGCCTCTTGTTTGGCCTTGATCCGAGCCAGTGCCGCAGCGACCGGGTCTTCTCCGGCAGCTGCGGTCATCGCCTGACGGCGCTGGGCGGCGGCGTCGGCATGGCGCGCTTCGCGGGCCGCCTTATCACGCTCGAAGCGGGCCTGTTTGGCTTCAAAACGCTGCTTGGCTCGCTCGGCTTTGGCCGCCTCGCTGCGCGCTTCGCGAATGTCATCTTTGGCAATCTTGTAGTACTGCACCAGCGGGATCTCGCTCGGGCAGACCCAAGCGCAGGCACCGCACTCGATGCAGTCCATCAGGTTGAGCTGCTCGGCCTTGTCATACTCCTTGGCCCGGCTGTACCAGTAGAGCTCTTGCGGCAGCAGGGTAGCGGGGCAGGCATCGGCGCAGGCGCTGCAACGGATACAGGCTTGTTCCGGGCCGGGGGCGGGCAGTTCGGCTTGGGTAGGGGCCAGCAGACAGTTGGTGGCCTTGACCACCGGCACCATGGCGTGGGGCAGGGTAAAGCCCATCATTGGCCCCCCCATGATCACTCGCTGCTCCGCTTCCGGTTGCAGCTCGAAGCGTTGCAACAGCCAGCGCACCGGTGTGCCGAGCCGCACCCACGCGTTACCGGGCTGCTTGAAGCTGTCGCCGGTGAGGGTGACGATCCGCTCGATCAGCGGCTCGCCGTCGATAATGGCGCGCTTGATGGCAAACACGGTGGCGACGTTTAGCACCATGATGCCGATATCGACCGCGCGGCCCCCCTTGGGTACCTGACGACCAGTCAGCAGCTCGATGGTCTGCTTGGCGCCACCTGAGGGGTACTTGGTCGGCACCGTCTTAACCAGCACATCGGGGTCGGTGGCGTGCTGGGTCAGCGCGGCGATCGCCTCGGGCTTGTTGTCTTCCACCCCGATCAGGGTCAGTTTGGGCTTGAGCAGGTGCTTGAGCACCCGGATGCCATCCATGATCTCATCAGCGTACTGCTGCATCAGCCGATCGTCGGTGCTGATGTAGGGCTCGCATTCGAGCCCGTTGACAATCAAGATCTCGGTCAGCTGGCCACGGCCATCCAGCTTGCTGTGGGTCGGGAACACGGCGCCACCTAGGCCCGCAATACCCGCCTGCTGGATCCGCTCTAGCAGCTCGCCTCGCTCTAACGTCCGGTAATCGGCTGTGCCGTTGCGCTCGCCCCACACATCCTCGCCATCGGGGGTGAGGATGATACAGAGATCATCAAGCCCAGAGGGATGCGCAACGGTGTGATGGGCGATGGCGCTGATGGTGCCCGAGGTGCTGGCGTGAACGGGCAGGGTGCGCCCCTTGAGGTAGCGGGTCAGCGCTTGGCCTTTTTTGACCCGATCCCCGACCTGTACCAGCAGATGCCCTGCGGGGCCTGCGTGTTGACGCAGCGGAATAATCAGCTGGGGCGGCAGGCCTGCTTCCACCACGGCGGACTGGCTGGATTGGCGCTTGTTGTCGGCTGGATGAATGCCGCCGTGAAAATCCCACAAGGTGCCGGCTTTGATGCGTTCGAGTAAGGACTGCATGATTACTCCGCTGGTTATTCCGTTATTTATTCGGCTATTTATTCAACTATCTTGACGGGAATCTTGACCGGAACCTGCACGTTCTTGAGATCCCACTTCCAGTTATCGACCGTGGTGGGCACGGGGATCATCTCGATGCAGTCAGTCGGGCAGGGATCGACACAGAGATCGCAACCGGTGCACTCGCTGGCCAGCACGGTATGCATCGCCTTGGTGGCGCCGATGATGGCATCCACCGGGCAAGCCTGAATGCACTTAGTGCAGCCAATACACTGATCTTCATGGATAAAGGCGACCTTCTTGACCGGCACTGCGGCCTCGGCACCGCCCAGCGGCTGGGGTTCCACCCCCATCAGATCGGCAATCTTGTGCATGGTGGCGTCACCACCGGGCACGCACTTGTTGATCTGATCGCCGTTAGCGAGCGCCTCGGCGTAGGGCTTGCAGCCGGGATAGCCGCACTGGCCACACTGGGTCTGGGGCAGCAGGGCATCGAGCCGCTCGACGATAGGGTCGGCTTTGACATGAAATTTGACGGCGGCAAACCCGAGTGCGATCCCAAAGATCAACGCCAGCAGGGTCAGCACCGCAATAGCAAGCAAAATATGAGTCATGGTTACATCTTGATAAGGCCGGTAAAGCCCATAAACGCCAGCGACATCAGCCCTGCCGTGATCATCGCAATCGACACCCCGCGAAACGGCGCGGGCACATCGGCCGCCACCAGCCGCTCGCGCATCGCGGCAAACAGGATGAGCACCAACGAGAAGCCACAGGCGGCGCCAAAGCCATAAATCACGCTCTGCATAAAATCGTGGCGCTCGTTGATATTGAGCAGCGCGACCCCGAGCACGGCGCAGTTAGTGGTGATCAGCGGCAGAAAAATCCCCAGCAGGCGATACAACATAGGGCTGCTTTTGCGCACCACCATCTCGGTGAATTGCACCACCACGGCGATCACCAAAATAAAGGCGAGGGTACGCAGATAGACGATCTCCAGCGGCAGCAGGATGTAGTGCTCCACCAGATAGGCACAGGCACTGGCGAGGGTGAGCACAAAGGTGGTGGCCAGCCCCATGCCGATGGCGGTTTCCAACTTACCCGACACCCCCATAAAGGGGCACAGGCCAAGAAACTTCACTAGCACAAAGTTGTTCACCAGCACGGTGCCGATCAATAAAAGCAGGTACTCAGTCATCACTTACCGTCACTGTACATCGGGTGATCCGGGTTAAAGGCGGGCGGTATTATCTGATGTTAGGCCACGTTAAACAACCGCCAGGCCGCATGGGTATTATGCAACTGGATAATTTAGCCGGAGTTTTGGGCGAGAATCCGGTGGGTTTTACGTCATCTTCCCACCGGGTGAGAAGCCTTACTAACCAACAGCCAATTTGGCGGCCTCTTGCCACATAAATGGCGGCATCGCAGTAGTGAGACGCCATTTAATGTTCATCGGTTGGCTGCCAGTGTGGGATACGTACTCCACTTCGCCAAAGTTCACAAAGCCAATGGTGCGGCCAAATTCGTCTTTGCTCTGCTCGCGGACGAACAAAAATAAGCGCTTACCCTCTGCCCTGTGATTTATGTAACTCAGCCCCTTACCCCGTTCTGGGCGAGCGCTGTTTTGGCTCTGCCAATGAAACAGCGACTCGTTGATGGCGTAGTCGTGATAACGGGTGGTGGGGGAGAAGTGCTGTTCCGTTTTGTTCAAGGTCACGAACAGCAACTCGATATTTTGCTCTGCGATGACATAGACCCCTTCGCGAGCCGTGGGTTGCTGCGCGAAGGTGGTCGCGCCAAAGCCAACCAGCACCTGCTCTCTGGCATAACGGGCATGCAGTTGCAGTGGATTGTCGGGAAGGTCGGGCATGGCGCTTTGTTCGTGCTGCACCCGGTTTATCAGCATGGGCAACAGATCTGCCAGCTCGGCCCTTAATTCAGGTTGATTGAGTTGTTTCAGGCTGTGCGCCAAGCAGCTAAAGCCTGCGTTGGGGCCGCTCTTTTGCCAGAAGTCGTAATGGCACATCAAGGCCATCCGTTCATCGTACTCGGTGCTCAAAGTAAAGTGACTTGCCACCAAGGTTTGTAAGAAGTTCAAGTAATGGAGCGCATCGCAGCCCAATAGCCGTTTTTGGATGGCCCGGGTGTAGAGGGTCGACAGCTTCTCATCGCTCATTTCAGCAACGGTGTGGTTGCGGGCCTGTTTGACTAAGGTGCTCCAATTGCCACGCTTGTAGATCTCCTCAAGGCTGATATGAGGGTAGAACTTCAAAAAGTTCTCTAGCGTCAGCGGTAAATCACACTCCTGTGAGAAACGGCGGATCAGGCCCATGAGGCGCGAGGTATTAAGGGTCGCTCTATTGATATTGCTCAGAATTAACTCTTGGGTCTGTTTTGAGAGCTCGATGCGGCAACCCAAGGGGGCGTGAGGGAAGCCCTGTTTGATTTCGTGGCTGATCGCCTTATTGGTTTTACCCACCAGTGCCCGGAATTTCTGGGCAAAGTCATACTCAGCACGGGCATTCCCAACAAAGTCCAACACGGTGCAGCACTCTTTATCGCTCGCCAGCCGCAGGCCCCGCCCTAATTGCTGTAAAAAGATGGTGAGGCTTTCCGTTGGTCGTAAAAACAGCAAGGTATCGACTTCTGGGATATCAACCCCTTCGTTGAAGATATCCACCACGCAGAGAATATTGATAACGCCGGAACGCAAATCTTGTTGCTTACTATGCCGCTCGTCTCGGTTATCGCTGGTGAGGATGTCAGCCTTGATGCCCTTCAATAAAAAGGCCTTGCGCATAAAATCGGCATGTTCACGGCTCACACAAAATGCCAGTGTTTTGATCTTGGTAATATCGGTGACGATCTCATTGAGGCTCTGGACGATTTTCTGTACCCGCTGCTGATTGTGGGTATAGATATTGGTGAGCTCAGTGATGTCATAACGGCCATTTTTCCAAGCCACTTGGCGCAAGTCAGTATCATCATCGATACCAAAATATTGGAACGGACAGAGATGGCGACAATTGATGGCCTCGGGCAAGCGTATCTCTGCTGCGATGACACCACAAAAGTCGGCAAGAATATCACCGCCATCATGGCGCTCTGGCGTTGCGGTTAATCCCAACAGAATGTGAGGCTCAAAGGCGGCGAGCAGACCGCGATAACTTGCCGCCGCAATATGGTGAACCTCATCAATGACGATGTAATCGAAATAGTCTGGGCTAAGACGTAAATTAGCCAGCTGGTTATTCAAGGATTGCACCGAGGCAAATAGTTGACGGTAGTGTGTTGGCACGGCACCGCCGACCAAGAGTTCGCCAAAATTGGCTTGCTTGAGCACACCGCGGTATGAGGCCAATGCTTGGCGCAAGATCTCCTCTTTGTGGGCGACAAACAGAAACTTGGCATCGGGTTTGGTTTTCAGAAAGCGCGCAAAATCAAAGGCGGAGATCAGGGTTTTCCCTGTACCGGTAGCCGCCACCACCAAGTTACGAAAGCGCTGGTGTAAAGCGCGCTCCATCGCCAATTGCTCAAGGATCTCCTGTTGATGGGGAAACGGCGTGATATCAAAGAAATAGGCCGGGCTATTTTTGTCCCCATCGCCACGTGCCTCTTGCAGCGCATGTTGTAGTTTCGTGCGGCATTCGGGCTTGCCATCAAACAGCTCGAAATCATCGGATTCCCAATAGGTTTCAAAGGTACTCAGGGATTTCTCGATAATATGAGGGATCTCTTGCGAGGTGATTTTTAGGTTCCACTCCAAACCGCTGGTGAGGGCAGAATGAGAGAGGTTGGATGAACCTATATAGCCGGTATGAAAGCCGGTATTTCGGCAAAAGAGATAGCTCTTGGCATGTAGCCGTTCGCGCTGAGTGTTGTAGCTGAGTTTGACTTCGGAGTTGGGGAGGTTGGCTAAAAATTCGACCGCCTTGGCGTCGGTTGCCCCCATGTATGAGGTGGTAATCACTTTTAATTGGCGACCGCTGCGGGTGAACTCTTCCAACTCATGACGGAAAATTCGGATACCTGCCCATTTAATAAATGAGACCAGCCAGCAGATGCTATCTGCCGATAATATCTCCCGTTTAAGCTCCGCCTCCATCGACAAACCCGCATTGCTGCCACAAAACAGTTCGCTCTGTGTCAGGCCGGTCAGCGGAAATATATCCGCGGCGTATTGCTTTAAATTGGCCGAGATAGGGTTATCTAATTGATAAAGCGCGGTCAGGATCTTGCCCTGACTATCAATCAGGTTCTCGCTAATAAAATCGGGATCTGGTATGCGCTCTTTGAGCCACAGCAATAGCTGGTTGGCCAGTTCAATCTGCCGTTGCAGTGGGTCCTCTCCCGTGACCGACCCCACCGCATATTCCAAAATACGACTCAGAAACCGGGATAACCAGACGGCCGCTTCGGCAGGGTCAAGCTGGCGCTCGCCGACGAAAAAGCGCTTGCGGTCGAGCCGAGCGGCCAGCAGTTGAGTCATGAGTTGTTCATAAATACCGCATTGTTGCATCGCACACTGGCCTTGAAGGTGGTACATAAGGGTGGCGAGCAGCGTATCATTTTTTCAGCTAAATCAGTGCGCTGTGATCTTTTATCCCGATTTGCCCGACGGGCAGTGAACCAATACATTAGGCAATCCCTATTTGTTGATAGGGTCATGGTGTTAACAAGCCCAAGATGTTAACAGGTTCATGTTGCTAACAGAGCATTGCGGGGGCCGGTGGCAAGGTGACTGGCGTTGCTAGGGTGAGGGGCTGGCTAGGTAAGCGAGCTAAGGAGCGGTGATGAAGCGCTGGTGTTTGTTGGGGTTGGGCTGGTTGTCGTTTGCCATCGGGGTGCTTGGGGTGGTGCTGCCGCTATTGCCGACGACGCCATTTATGCTGCTGGCGGCGGCGTTGTTTGCCCGCTCATCGGTACGTTTTCATCACTGGTTGCTGACCCACCCTTGGTTTGGTGCGCCGATTGCTGATTGGCAACAGCACCGAGGCATTCGCCGTGCTGCCCGGCGCCGCGCGGTGGCACTGATTGTGATCAGTTTTTCGGTGTCGTTGCTGGTGGTGCCCCCTCTTTGGCTCAAGGGGATGTTGCTGGTGATGATGGCGCTGTTGTTGGCGTGGTTGATGCGCGTGCCAGTGCTAGACCCTGTTGCAATGAAGAAGTGAAGACCCTAAGCTAGCGCGGCAAAATGCTATTAGCGTTAGCCTGTCAGTTTTGCATGACGGGCTTTTTTATTTCCCGCTGGCGGGAAGCGTAAGATCAAGGACCCACTGGGTCGATACACAAACGGTCATACCATGAATCCGGACACCCTGAAATTAATCGAAGCGAGCATCAAGGCCATTCCCGACTACCCCAAGCCGGGTATCTTGTTTCGCGATATCACTAGCCTGGTAGAGGATGCCCAGGCGTTTAAAGCCACGATCGATCTGCTGACTGAGCATTATCGTGATCAAGGGATCACTAAAATCGTTGGCACCGAAGCCCGTGGCTTTATTTTTGGCGCCCCTGTAGCGTGTGCGCTGGGCATTGGTTTTGTGCCCGTGCGCAAGCCCGGCAAGTTGCCCCGCGCCGTGATTGAGGAGTCTTACGCGCTGGAGTACGGCACGGATACTTTGCAAATGCACACCGATGCCATTGTGGCCGGTGACAAGGTGTTAGTGGTCGATGACTTATTGGCCACCGGCGGCACCGTCGATGCGGCGATCAAACTTATCCGTCGTGCTGGTGGCACCGTGGCCGATGCCGCATTTGTGATCTCGTTGCCTGAACTCGGCGGCTCCGCTCGCTTGAGCGCGGCGGGCGTCAAGGTGTTAGCGCTGGTTGAGTTCGCCGGCGAATAAGCACGTGGTGATGCCATCGCCCTGCGGCGGTGGCGGTTAGTCCCAAACCGGTGTCTCGCTCGGCATCGGTTTGAAATTTACCCAATCCCGCCAGACCGTACCGATCCCTGATACAGCCTGCCCTCCATTTGTGTTAGCATCCGGCGTCAATGCCTTGTCATTCCTGCATCGAGATCTATGAGCTATCAGGTTCTGGCGCGCAAATGGCGCCCCCACACGTTTGAACAAGTGGTAGGCCAGCATCATGTGCTGACCGCCTTGACCAATGCCTTGGATCAGGGACGGCTTCATCATGCGTATCTGCTCAGCGGCACTCGCGGGGTGGGTAAGACTACCATCGCCCGTATTTTGGCCAAAAGCCTCAATTGCGAGCAGGGGGTCAGTAGCCGCCCATGCGGGGTGTGCGATACCTGCCGCGAGATCGATCAGGGCAACTTTGTCGATCTGCTGGAGATCGATGCGGCGTCCCGCACCAAGGTGGAAGATACCCGCGAGTTGCTTGACAACGTGCAGTACCGCCCGGCCCGTGGCCGCTTCAAGGTCTACCTCATCGATGAGGTACACATGTTGTCGCGCCACAGCTTCAATGCGCTGCTAAAAACCCTTGAAGAGCCGCCTCCTTATGTGAAGTTTTTGCTGGCCACCACCGACCCGCAGAAGCTGCCTATTACCATCCTCTCGCGCTGCTTGCAGTTTCATTTGAAAAGTCTGGATCAGATCCAGATCGCCAAGCAGCTCGAATGGGTGCTGGAGCAGGAGGGACAACCCTTTGAGCCGCGCGCGTTGCAGGCGTTGGCCAAGGCGGCCGATGGCAGTATGCGTGATGCCTTGAGTTTGACCGATCAGGCGTTGGCCCACGGCAATGGCAGTGTGGGGCTGGCGAGTGTGCAGGCGATGCTGGGCACCCTCGATCACCACCATCTGCACCAGCTGCTAGCGGTGATGTTGCGCCAAGATGGGCCAGCCACCATGGCCAAAATCAGCGAGATTGCGACCTTAGGCCCCGATTTTGATCAGCTCCTCGCTGAGCTAGCAGGCTTGCTCCATCGCATCGCCATGGCGCAGTTGCTGCCCGCCAGCGTGCAGGAGCAGGGGGCTGATGCCGATGCCCTGCAACAGTTGGCCAAGGCGATGAGCCCAGAAGAGGTGCAGCTCTATTACCAGATTGTGTTAGGCGGGCGTAAAGATCTGCCGTGGGCCCCCGATGGCCGCACGGCGCTGGAGATGACCTGCCTGCGGATGCTGGCTTTTTCGCCTCAGCGCGAGGTGCTCCATCCTGCCAATCTCACTAGCTTGGTTCCTGCGCCCATCAGCCCGCTCCCTATCGCGTTGGGGGATGCTGCAAGCCCACTGGGAAAGCGCCCAGCCGCTGACTCGGCATGGCAGGCCAGCGCGTCAGTTGCCGAGGGGGTGAGCGATCCCGTGGCTGGCGCGCCGAGTCTGGCGGTGCTGGCGGCGGATGAAAGCGCACTGGGCGCTGACCGTGACGCGGCGCAGGCCGCCGAGCTGTTTAGCCAGCAGGCGCAATTGCTGCAAGCAGCGCAGGAGATGGGCTATGCCCCCGCGCCTGCTACGGCTACGGATGCCACGCCTGCGGATGATCTGGGCTCACCTGATGATCCTTTAGCGGATCAGCTCCCCACTCAGTTAGCTGAGCAGGCTGCGCCACTGTCTCATCAGCCGTTCACGGTGGATGATCCACTGGCATCAGCAGGATCTGCATTGCCGGACGAGGTGGTGAATGAGGCTGCCGAGCCAGTGGCTTATCCGGTTACTCAACCCGTGTTCCAGCCCTCAGCTGAGCCAGCAGTAGCGCCGATGCCTGCCTCTGAGCCAGCCCCTGACCCGGTGTCGGCGGTGGCGAATATGCAGAGCTTGTTGGGTAAGCGAAACATGCTGCGTAGCCGTCAGCGTGGTCAGGATGCCCCAGCAGCTGCCACGGCGCGCACCGTGCCAGTCACGACGGCGCCCCCGGTTTCGCCGCCCGCTGCCGCGCCCCAGCTTGCTCAACCAGCAGGGCAGGGGATGGCGAGCATTCATCACTATGAGGATTTGCCGCCGGTGAGCCTCTATGGTGAAGATGATGAGCCCCACGGTCATAACGAGGAGTATGAAGAGTACCTTCGTCAGGGGGCTGCTGGGGTTGCCCCAGCGCCAAGTCGCGCCCCCGCGATGGCGGTAACCGATATGAGCGATCTCCCCCCTTGGGATCTTGCGGGGCAGCTGAGCTATCAGCCCGCAGGGCATGGCACCACGGCGCCGACAGTGATGCCGGCCCTTGCGCCTGAGGGCGTTGCGTCCGTTACTCGCGCAGCGTTTGCCGACCCACAACAGGAACAAACTGAATCTGTCCCTCCCATGATGGAGACCATCAACTGGGATGAACTAGAGGGCGATAACGAGCCGCTACAAGAGGGTGAGGTGAGTCGCCTGATCCCCGCGTCCTTGCTCAATCATTGTGGTGACCGGTGGGCTGAGCTGATTGCCCACAGTCAGCTGGGCGGGCGGCTACGTCAGCTAGCCATTAATTCGGTGATGAGCCAAGAGGGAGGGCTAGTACGACTGCTCTTAAAACCGGAGCAACGTCATTTGGTGAGCGATAAGGCCCGCGCCGATCTGGCTGACATCATCGGGCCTGCACTGGGCCAACCGGTGCAGGTTGAGGTGACCCTTGGTGTGGTGCCAGACCAAGAGACCCCCCTTGACATTGAGCACCGACTTTATGTTGGGGTGCGTGAACAGGTAACCCGGGATCTGCACGACGATCCCAATGTGCAATTTCTAGTACAGCGCTTTGGTGCGGTACTCCACAGCGAGACGGTTGAGCCACTCAATCGTTAGACACTAGCCAAGAGCGCGCTCTTGGTTGAAAAGCCGCTTGCTTATCCCCATTGTGAGGGCAGGCAAGCCCACAGCCCGGCGCTGGATGCCGGATTTCAAGACGAGAGATGACCTATGTTTGGTAAAGGTGGAATGGGGAACCTGATGAAGCAGGCCCAACAGATGCAAGAGCGGATGCAGAAGATGCAAGAGCAGCTTGCTCAGATGGAAGTGACCGGCGAAGCCGGTGCTGGCATGGTCAAAGTCACCATGACCGGCAGCCACAGTGTGCGCCGTATCGAGATCGATCCCTCCTTGATGGAAGATGATAAAGAGCTGCTGGAAGACTTGGTTGCTGCGGCCTGTAACGATGCCGTGCGTCGCGTGGAAGAGCAGAACAAAACCAAAATGGGTGAGCTAACTGGCGGCATGCAATTGCCACCGGGTTTTAAAATGCCATTTTGATTTAAATTTTTATTCAATCGTGACTATAGAAGGTACGACTCATTTATTCGCACCTTCTATAGTTCATCGCCCCTTTTTTCCCACCATAATGGCGATCGTTTTCCCTATTATATAAATGTCTTGCAGTAACCAACGCCACGGGTGAAGCAAAGCAATTGAATATGCTAAGTCGTAGGCAAGTTTGCTACGTACATCGTCTAAGTTCTCATCATATCCCTGATTGACTTGCGCTAATCCAGTGATGCCTGGGGCAATTTCATAGGTGCGTTCAGTGAAGAAGGGGACTGCATCCTCTAAGCGATTAGCTATTCCTGGCCGTTCGGGACGAGGCCCGATCAGTGACATTTCTCCCTTCAGCACATTGATAAACTGAGGTAATTCATCAAGTCTCGTTTTACGTAAAAACTGCCCGCTGCGAGTAATGCGAGTATCGGCTTTACCACACCAAACTGGCCCTGTTCCGACTTCTGCATCCGCCCGCATAGTACGAAACTTGATCATTAAAAACAGTTCGGTGTAGTGCGCATGGCTACGGCCAATCCGTAATTGGCGAAAAAAGACAGGACCTGGGCTATCGAAACGAATAGCGAGCATAATAAAAGGCCATAATGGCAGCGTTAGCAATAAACCAAGTGTTGCACCTACGATATCCATTATTCGCTTGGTTACTAATGTTACTCGTGGAATAGGACGACTCATATCGTTTTCTCCTGTTTAATCGTACGATTAACAGCCCGCATAAAATAGCGCAGAGTACCCAAGCCATTATACCAGTGTCCAACAACAAGATAGTGAATCTTGCGCAGGTAGGTAGACCACGAATAATGAGGGATGAATTGGATAAAGAGCACTATCGTATATACAACTAGCTGTAAACTAAGTATGACGGTGAATAATGGTGACGAAAAAGCTAGCGGAATCGCGCACAGCAAAAGTAACATTAAGCATAATGGCATGATTACCCGTAGCCCTTTACCACTGGCAAAGTTGAACGCAACCCAGCCAAATTTAGGGTGTAACAAGGGCAATAAGCGCAACAGCTGTTGGGTATTTCCTGCACCTATACGCTGGCGGCGTGTTGCTTCTAATTCGGCATCAGACACTTCTAATTCCAGTGCGGCACTTCGATTGTCATATATCGCTCGATAACCTTTTGCAATTGCTTGCATTGGAATTATAAAGTCATCATTGATGGTATCTGCAGCCAATGTCGTAAAGCATGCTCGGCGCATGACATAGAAAGCACCGTGAGCCCCTAGCATGCCACCAAGGGCTGATTCACATATTTTAATCTCACTTTGATAGTGCCAGTAACTCTCTTCTCCTTGTGAACCTGGTTGCCAAAAACGATATGCTTCACCAACGACACCTACCTCTGGATCGTTAAAGTGTGCAACAGCAAGTAGCAGACTATCAATTGGCAGCAGAGCGGAAACATCCGTAAGGGCAATTAACTCAGTATCGACTTGTCCAATTGCTTCATTTAGAACAGCCACTTTGCCTCGGTTAGTAGGATAATTAAATAAACGAATATTTAATTGCTGTAAAATAGGATCATCTCGCTGGCGAAGAGCAATCGGGTAGCTTTCATCGCTGCAGCCATCAAAATGAAGATGAACAGATAATTTATCAGACGGATAGTCAAGGCTTGCTATATTTTGTAACTTGGCGGCGAGAGTCGCGGCCTCATTGTAAATTGGCATTATGAGTGTGATTCTGGGTAAATCAGCATCTTGAGGGATATTTATCAATCCTCGAATTAAGGGGATAGGATATTGCATCTGATTACGCTTACTTTTCCCTAACCATTTTAGTAATAATGGATAGCCTAGGTGATGATAAATAACCAAGGCAGAAGATAGCCAAAATATTATCGTCAACCATTCCATAGGATGCTCCTTATCATATAGCCAATAGCCAACCGGTAATCCTAGCTTTGTGTTATCAGACTATTAGCTGTTAATCGGAATATACCAACCTATAAGCTTCCACCATTTGCTTAAGTGTTCCCTGTTTGCATACAAATTCACGCGTTAACTGCCGAATATCCTCTGAGTGCTGTAACCCAAGGGTTAACAACTGTGTCAAGTGTTGTGGGTCTCGCGTTGTCAATAACTGACCACTTTGCGGGCAGACAATATCTTGGGCGGCGCCCACCGCACTCATCACAACAGGGACGCCACAAGCTTGTGCTTCTAATATCGAAAGCGGCATTCCTTCCGCTAATGATGGTAGGCAGAACAGATCTAACCCTTGATAAAAACAAGGCATATCATTGACTAATCCCAAAAAGTGAACCCTAGATGTAATCTCAAGCTGGACGCACTGTTTTTCTAACTCGGGCTGTAAACTCCCTACCCCAGCCAAAGCAAGATGCACATCTTGCGGCAAATATGTCATCGCTAAGAGCAATAAATCATGACCTTTAACTAGCTCTAGACGAGCGGCACAGCCGATGAGTTTAACGTCTGATGGCAACCCCAAGCATTCACGGGCTTGAGAAGCAGAGGCCATCTTGAAGCGTTGTTCATCAATACCATTTACGATGACTTGCAGCTGGTCTGGGCCGAGTCGGTCTTGTACTTGCCTCGCAACAGGAGCCGCATTAGCAATCAGAACAGGACGCAGTATTTTTATGGCGCCTTTTGCTAATTGACACAGGTGGGGATCATCAAGATACCAAGCATCATGGTCGGTATGGATAAGTTTTGGTACGAAAGCAAGTTTACTTGCCAATCCACCGTAAATGAGCGGTCCAATATGGTGTGTGTGCACCACTTTTGGTCTGAGTTGATAAAGCAACCTTGTTAATCGATAAATGGTGGTGAGCGACCACGCGCTAGGCTTCGCTAAGCAATAAATTTGGTCAGCGAAAGGGGCAAGAGCAGGCCACGTTGCCAAGAGATCTTCTTTAGCCCCTTCCAGAGAAATGATGTACATCGGTTGGTACTCTCTGTTGGCTTGATGAAGGTTTAATACCATTATTTCTAATCCTCCAGGTTGTAAATGCTGCACAATCTGGACCACAACAGAGTGATGTGAGTTGGGAGATGCTGAGCTAACAGACGCCATTCGGAGGTTCCCTGATAGACGAGAAGTTTAAGGTAATAAAAACCAGTATCACTATAATCGCTACTTATAGGTGTGGGTGATGAAAATCTGCTTTCTCAAAACGAAAATTATTATATAACTCAGTCTGACATTTTCTTGTAAGGAGTGATGTCATGCCAAGCCAGATATATTACAACTTGTTTCTTATTCTCTCTGCTGCTTGGCGTCGGCGATATTTATTGCTAATGCCTGTATTAGTCATGCCATTCGTAGGCATTGCAGTAGGTTTATTGACCCCCAAAGAGTATGAAAGTCGCACCACTTTTATGGTGCCACAAGATTCAAATCAAACGCCGACCTTGAAAGACCTAATCACCCAAGAAAGTCTAAAAGATCGTTTTGCTGTGCTGGAAGCCTTACTACGTAGCCGCTATGTGCTCGACGGTGTAGCACGAGACCGAGGGCTAGTAAACGATGATACCTCTCCCACTCAGCGAGATCTGGTCATGGATTGGTTATCAGCAGCAGTATCTATTCGTCTTATTGGTGATGAGGTGATCGAGTTAAAAGTCAGAGCAGATTCAGCGGAAAATAGTGCAGGACTAGTAGAGGCGGTATCGCGACGTTTCTTTTTTAATTTGCTGAGTAAAGGCCGCCAATCTGCCGAATCGTCAGAGCGCTTTTTACAAAGTCAACTCGATAGCCGCCGCAGTGAATTACAAAATGCTGAAGAGTTACTCTCTCGGTTTAAGCGTGAACACGCAAATGCACTGCCGGAACAGCAGAATGCCAATATAGCGCGACTCTATACTCTCAAAGAGCGCTACGCCGAGAGTATAATAATGGTGCAGCAGGCAAAAGCACGGTTTGAACAATTATCCCAAGGTCAAGAAAATCCGCTAGCACGCCAATTGACTGAAAAATTACAGCTAATGAAAACGGAGCTGTCATTACTTCGCGCTCGTTATAGTAATGGCCACAGTAAAATTCAGAGCCTTGTTTATCAGATAGAACAATTGCAGCAGGAGTTAGATGGTTTAAAAACGCAGCCAGGCACTGCGATAGATGCTGTTTGGACGAGAGCTAAAGAGCAGGCGACAGAGGCGGAGCAAAACGCAACCGGTTTGCAAGCTCAGCTGGACGGTTTATCAAAAACCGTTGATTCACAAGGGGAAGTTGAGCGTCAACTGGCAGAATTAGTACGCGACCTTGAAGTCAAACGCTCGCTATATCAGGATCTATTACTGCGTTACGAGAAGGCAAAAGTCACCGGAGCATTGGGCAATTTTGAACCGGGTGAGCGGATCAAAGTCATAGATAAACCTTTTGCTCCCAGTAAACCGAGTAATTTTCCACTGATTGTGTTTCTGCTAGCAGGCATTGTCGGCGGCATCGGTCTAGGCTGTGGCCTCGCGCTGCTAGTGGAGCTGGCCGATACTAGCTTACGCCGCTCGGATCAACTCGCCGCCCTTATCAACGCCCCCGTCTTGAGTCGTATCCCCTATTGTGAGCCGTCTCCCCTGCCAGAAAGTACCGTGATAGGTACCGTTTCATAAAGCAGCGATCACGTTGCTGCGCCAATCCTAGGGGCAGCCATACTTGGAGCTTGGCCGCAGATAGAACCAGCCTATTCAGTTTGCTCATCATGATCACATCGGCTATTCAGCTGAACGGCTGAAGTGCTCTGGGGGGATTACCTAGGGCTGTTTAGCGCTCTTGTCTGAATCTATTCAATCCCCTCTATCACACCTAAATGGCGCTCACGGTACTCTCGGGGGGTACTGGCAAATGCCTTTTTAAACACGCTGTAGAAATATTGCACTGAAGGGTAGCCGCAGGAGAGAGAAATCTCGTTGATCGATAGCGCGCTGCTGGTCAATAGCTGGCGGGCTCGCTGCAGCTTTTCATCGTGAATAGCACCATGGATCGTTTGTCCGGTTTCCTCTTTAAAGCGCTTTTCCAGATTGGAGCGGGAGACGCCGATGGCATCTAACACCTGCTCAACCTTAATGCCCCGCACGGCGTGATTGCGAATGTAATGCATCGCCTGAATAACGGACGGATCCCGTAGCGAGCGGTAATCGGTCGAGCGGCGGGCCACCACCTGCGCTGGCGGTACCCGAATCCGCTGCAAGGTTGAAGGCGCCTCTTCGCGCAATAACTGGTGCAGCAGTTTGGCCGCCTGATAGCCCATTTGGCGGGTGCCTTGGGCAACTGATGAGAGCGGAACCCGAGAGAGGTAGCGGGTCAGTTCTTCATTATCGATACCAATCACGCACAGTTGCTCGGGCACGGCGATGTCGAGGTGTTCGCAGGCTTGTAGCAGGTGGCGGGCGCGGGCATCGGTGACGGCAATGATGCCGGTATGACTAGGTAGGGTTTGCAGCCAGTCGGCTAGCCGATTTTGAGCGTATTGCCAGTTATCTGGCAGGGTCTCCATGCCGCGATAGACAATTCCTTGGTACATCTCGTTAGTCATCAGGCGCAAAAAGGCTTGCTCTCGCTCCATGGCCCAGCGTTTACCTGGATGCTCCGGCACCCCATAAAACGCAAAACGGGTGACCCCGCGTGCTTTGAGATGTTGCACTGCACTGCTGACCAGCTGGTCGTTATCGGTCGCGATGTAGTGCACCGGTGGGTAGTCAGCCAGCTGATAGTAAGAGCCGCCAACGCCCACCATCGGCAGGGTCAGGGGGCGCAGAGCTTGCTCAATTTCAGGATCATCGAAGTCAGCGATCACGCCATCTCCTAACCAAGTGGACAATTGGCTAGGCCGAGCCCGGAAATCCTCGTCGATGAAGATATCCCAGTCCACCAGCGAGGCTTGCAGGTACTCTCCTACGCCTTCGACGACTTGGCGGTCATAGACCTTGTTAGCATTGAATAACAGACTAATCCGGTAGCGTTTGGGAAACATTGAACAGGGTACTCTCTGCTGGATAACCAGCGTGGTTGGGCAGGGGCATATTCAATAGCACACCACATCGACCAAGGGAGGGGAGTGACTAGGCAAATGTGACCTGCATCGTCCGAAGGGTGCCCATCTTGTCCCTTATTGGGCTCAAGATGGGCACATGCGATCAAGCCCGACGTTTGGTTGCGGAATCTAACCAGACCGCCAGTAACAAAATGGCGCCCTTAACGATGTACTGCCAGAAGGTCGGCACATCCAGCATGCTCATACCATTGTCGAGGGATGACATGATAAACGCCCCCATCACGGCTCCCGCCACGGTGCCGACCCCACCTGCTAGGCTGGTGCCGCCAATCACGCAGGCTGCGATGGCATCGAGCTCGGCAATGTTACCCGCAGACGGGGAGCCAGCTCCCAGACGTGAGCTCAGGATTAACCCGGCGACGGCCACCATCAAGCCGTTGAGGGCAAATACGATGAGCTTCGAGCGCTCGACATTGACCCCAGAGAGGCGCGCGGCATCAATGTTGCCACCGATGGCATAAATACGGCGGCCAAAGGCGGTGCGGGTGGCCATAAACATACCGATCAGCATCAGGGCGACCAGGATCAGCACCGGCGTCGGCACCCCACGGTAATCATTCAGCAAGTAGATGCTGCCCAGGACCAGTAGGGCGGTAACGCCGTGGCGGCCTGCTTCACTGGTGGCGCCATTAACGGGTAATCCCAGTGCCGAGCGTTGGCGTCTCATCCACCATTGCCAGAGGATAAACAGGGCTAAACCGAGACTGCCGAGGGTAAAGCCGGCGATCCCTGGCAAGTAGCTCTGGCCAATCTGGGACATGGCTTGGCTGGTCGGGGCCACGGTGGTGCCGTTAGTGATGCCGATCAAAATACCGCGAAATGCCAGCATCCCCGCGAGGGTCACGATAAAAGAGGGGACTTTGCGATAGGCCACCCACCAGCCATTCCAAGCCCCAAGGAGCAGGCCGCAGCTTAAGGTAAGCGCAATGGTCAACGGTAAGGGCCAGCCATACCAGACATCCAGGATTGCGGCCATACCGCCGAGTAGCCCCATCATCGAGCCGACCGACAGATCAATCTCAGCGGCAATGATGACAAACACCATCCCTACCGCAAGGATGCCGGTAATGGCAGTTTGTCGCAGCAAGTTGGAGATATTACGGGCGCTCAGGTAGGCGCCATCGGTGGCCAGCGTGAAGAACAGCACAATGACCACGATGGCGGCCAGCATCACCAGTATTTGCAGGTTGAGTTTTTTCAGGTTTACGCGAGCCCCTGTGGGAGCCATGGCTTCAGCTTGCGTGACTTTCAGCATGGTATTCACTCCTTAATGCAGCATCCATCACCTGCTCTTGGGTTAGGTGATGGTTATCGAGACAGGCTTTGATGCAGCCTTGGTGCATGACCAGAACTCGGTCGCTCAGTCCCAGCACCTCCGGAAGTTCGGAGGAGATCACCATGACGGCGATCCCTTGTGCCACTAGCTGGTGAATGAGCTTGTAGATTTCATGTTTGGCGCCGACATCGATCCCTCGGGTCGGCTCGTCAAGGATCAGGATGCGTGGATTGAGCAACAGGCACTTGGCCAAGATGGCCTTTTGTTGGTTGCCGCCACTTAACCGACCAATAGGCAGCTCTGCGGATGACGTCTTCACTTTTAAACGCTGCAGTGAATGACCGATGGCGGCTTGCTCACCTGCCATGTCCAGCAGCGTAGCCACGCTACAGTAGCGATCGAGCGAAGCGAGGGTGATGTTAGCGCCCACCCCCATGATGGGGACGATGCCATCTTTCTTGCGATCTTCAGGCACCATGGCGATCCCTTGTGCCATGGCATCACGACAGGTGTGAATAGTGACCGGTTGACCATCGAGCAGCAGAGTGCCTTGCCAGCGACCGGGGTAAGCGCCAAACAAACATTGCACCAGATCGGTTCGCCCTGAGCCGACTAACCCTGCCACACCGAGGATCTCCCCTTGGTGCAGGGTGAAGCTGGCATTATCGACCCGCTTGATATGGCGGTTGATGGGGTGCCACGCCGTGAGCCCCTGCACCTCTAGTAGGGCCTTGCCCCGTTGATGTTGCCGAGGTGGGTAGAGCTCGCTTAATTCGCGGCCCACCATCATGGCAATGATGTCGGTTTGCGAGAGGGTCTCGGCTGATCGGGTAGCGATATGTTTACCATCCCGGATCACACAAATACTGTCTGAAATAGCCTGTACTTCATTTAATTTGTGAGAAATATAAATACAGGCGATACCGTGCTGACGTAAATCACGGACAATATCGAGCAAAATATCGGTTTCACGTTCAGTCAGGGAGGCGGTGGGCTCATCCAAAATCAATAAACGCACCTGTTTGTTGAGGGCTTTGGCGATTTCTACTAATTGCTGTTGGCCAAGTCCCAATTCACTGACTTTGGTGTGAGGATCCATATCCAGTTTTACTTGGGCGAGCATGGTCCGGCAGCGTAAATACATACGGTCATAATCTAAAATGCCATATTTAACCCATTCGGAACCTAAAAAAAGGTTTTCGAGAATACTCATCTCTTTAACCAGCGCCAGCTCCTGATGAATAATGGCGATGCCACGGGCTTCACTGTCCCTAATATTGTTAGCCCGCAGCACTTCACCAGCGAAATAAATGTCACCAGAAAAGTCCCCGTAAGGATAAATGCCACTTAAAATCTTCATCAAAGTAGATTTACCTGAGCCATTCTCACCGCACAGGGAAACCACCTCGCCCGCTTTTATTTGCAGGGTAATATCATCAAGCGCGGTGACATTGCCAAAGCGCTTGGTGATATTCCTCATTTCTAGCAGATAAGGCATAGCACCTCCTGGCTGAAATAATATGGATAAGGGCAGATTTAACTCTGCCCATGTGATTATTGATAGACCTGCGCTTTACTATGAAAACCATCGGCAATGATGGTGCTGTCGATATTGGATTGATCGACCGCGATCGGTGTTAATAAATAAGATGGGATATCTTTTAACCCATTATTTAAGGTGGCGTTCGAGGTGGGTGTTTTGCCTTCGCCGAGTTGTACCGAAATATCTGCGGCGGTATCCGCGAGCTTGGTGATAGGCTTATACACCGTCATGGTTTGGGTGCCGGCAACAATTCGTTTGATGCCAGCCAGATCGGCGTCTTGCCCCGAAATCGCCACCTTGCCAGCGAGCCCTTGGGCGGCCAGTGCCTGAATGGCCCCGCCAGCGGTCGCATCGTTAGAGGCCACCACCGCATCAATCTGGTTACGATTGGCTGTTAGCGCGTTTTCCATGATTTTCAGTGCGTTCTCTGCCAGCCACGCATCGGCCCACTGATCACCGACTACTTTCACCTTGCCGGATTGGATGAGGGGCTCCAGCACATTCATCTGGCCCTTGCGAAACAGCTTGGCATTATTATCAACCGGCGATCCGCCCATCAAAAAGTAGTTACCGCTTGGGACTTTTTGCAAAATACTGCGGGCCTGCATCTCGCCGACTTTTTCGTTATCGAAGGAGATATAAAAATCAATGTCAGCATTATTAATGACACGATCATAAGCGAGTACCTTAATTCCTTCCCGTTTCGCTTCCGCCACTACGTTACTCAATACTTGACCGTTGTATGGAATAATCACTAACACATCCACGCCGCGGTTGATCATGTTTTCAATCTGCGCCATTTGTGTTTCTTCATTACCGTTGGCCGATTGAACAAATACGTTGGCCCCTAATGACTCGGCTTTTTTGACGAAAATGTCACGGTCTTTTTGCCAGCGTTCCAGACGTAGATCATCAATTGCCATACCAATGGTGACTGATTTAGCCTCAGCACCACTGGTGAGTAAGGTTAATGCTGTCAATATAGTGACTGCGATATTGTTTAATCTCATATTACATCTCCTTGTAGACAGGGCGGCAATAATGGTGCCGTTGGGATAACGTCAGCCTTTAAAACAGCAAGGACGGGAGGGATTGTTAGCGAGGGAATGGGGGACAGCAATTGCCGAATTTTCCGGTGGGATTATGTTTTTTGGTTTGTTTGCAAATTTATGAGCAAGATCATGTTTCGCCTTATTGGACAAAAAGAAGGTGAATTGTTGCAGCAGCAGTCATAAATGAGAGCTACCGCACATTTGTTAATTATCTTAATCCGGCTAAGAAATATCGTAGTTGCGACAAGGATGACTCCAATTCCAAGATAAATCGGACAATCCATTATTTATTGCCAAAGGAGTTTACCATGCCCGCTTATTTTGACCAGGTGGACAATATTCGTTATGAAGGCCGCCATAGTCGTAATCCACTGGCGTTTCGCCACTACAATCCCGATGAGATCGTGCTCGGCAAACGCATGGCCGATCATCTGCGCTTTGCCGTTTGCTATTGGCACAATTTCTGTTGGAACGGATCGGACGTGTTTGGCCAAGGGATCTTTACCCATCCGTGGCAGCAGCCCGGTGACGCCTTGGCCCAGGCCAAGCTCAAGGCCGATGTTGCGTTTGAGTTTTTCAGCAAGCTGGGGGTGCCGTATTACTGCTTCCACGATGTGGATGTGGCGCCAGAAGGGGCTTCCGTGCGCGAATACATCAACAACTTGCATGCGCTGACCGACGTGCTGGCCGCCAAGCAGCAGGCCACTGGCGTTAAGCTGTTATGGGGCACGGCGAATTGTTTCTCTCATCCACGTTATGGTGCAGGGGCGGCAACCAACCCGAATCCTGAGGTATTCGCTTGGGCGGCCACGCAGGTATGCCATGCGATGCAGGCGACCTTGCAGTTGGGAGGAGAAAACTACGTGCTATGGGGCGGGCGTGAGGGGTATGAGACGCTGCTCAATACCGATCTGCGTCAAGAGCGTGAGCAGCTTGGCCGCTTTATGCAGATGGTGGTCGAGCATAAACACAAGATCGGGTTTCAAGGCTCATTACTGATTGAACCCAAGCCACAGGAGCCCACCAAGCATCAATATGACTATGATGTGGCCACCGTCTATGGCTTCTTGAAGCAGTTTGGGCTGGAAAAAGAGATCAAAGTCAATATTGAAGCAAACCATGCGACCTTGGCTGGCCATACCTTCCATCACGAAGTGGCGTCGGCCATCGCCTTAGGGATTTTCGGCTCCATTGATGCCAACAGGGGTGATCCTCAGCTGGGTTGGGATACCGATCAGTTCCCCAACAGTGTCGAAGAGAACACCTTGGTGATGTATGAGATCCTCAAGGCGGGAGGCTTCACCACCGGTGGGTTTAACTTCGATGCCAAGGTGCGCCGCCAGAGTAACGATAAGTACGATCTGTTCCATGGCCATATTGGGGCGATGGACACCTTGGCGCTCTCCCTTAAAAATGCCGCTGCCATGGTGGAGGAGGGGACGCTGGCCCAGCGGGTATCACAGCGCTACGGGGCATGGAGTGGTGAGCTAGGTCAGCAAATTTTGCAAGGTAAGCTCTCATTAGACGCGGTGGCCCATCACACCGAGCAACATGGGTTGTCACCGCAGCATCACTCTGGGCAACAGGAGATGCTGGAAAATCTGGTCAGTCGTTACATCTACGGCTAAGTGCCTAGCCCCCGGCGTTTGACCGGGGGTTTTGCTTTTTAGGAGAGTGGATTATGTATCTGGGGATTGATTTAGGGACCTCGGGAGTGAAGGTCATTGCCATCAATGAAGAGGGGCAGGTGGTAGCAAGTCAAAGCGTGCCATTGGCGATCAGCCGCCCTCAGCCGCTATGGTCTGAGCAAGACCCTGAGCAGTGGTGGCAAGCCACCGATCAGGCGGTGTGCGCGGTGGGTACGCAGGTATCACTCGCGCAGGTCACGGCCATCGGCTTGAGTGGACAGATGCACGGTGCGACCTTGCTCGATCAACAGGGCAAGGTGCTGCGTCCCGCCATCTTGTGGAACGATGGGCGCAGCGCGGCGCAATGCCGGGCGTTGGAGCAGCAGGTGCCCGCCTCGCGTCAACTCACCGGCAATCTGATGATGCCTGGGTTTACGGCACCTAAGTTACGTTGGGTGGCAGAACATGAACCTGTGGCCTTTGCACGGGTTGACAAGGTGCTCCTGCCCAAGGACTACCTGCGCTGGCGGATGAGTGGAGAGTTTGCCACTGATATGTCTGATGCTGCGGGCACCCTCTGGTTGGATGTGGCAAAGCGGGCGTGGAGCGATGATCTGTTGGCCGCAACGGACCTTACCGCAGCCCAGATGCCTGCGCTATTTGAGGGTAACCAGTTCTGCGCCGAATTGAGCGCCTCACAAGCGCAAGCGTGGGGAATGAAGCGGGTGCCCATCGTGGCAGGAGGGGGCGATAACGCCGCAGGGGCTGTGGGCGTTGGTTTGCATCAAGCAGGTCAAGCCATGCTGTCGCTGGGGACCTCGGGGGTCTATTTTGTGGTCAGCGACGGGTATTTGGCTAAGCCGGAGCTGGCGGTACACAGTTTTTGCCATGCACTGCCGCAGCGTTGGCACCTGATGTCAGTGATGTTAAGCGCCGC
>NZ_PGGC01000104.1 GCF_002795305.1 Aeromonas cavernicola | reverse complement strand
GGTTGTTCTGATCGACAGGGTGAGATCGTGAGATCACAGTTAGTGAAATGATGTCAACATGTTATTTTTTGTTTTGTTTTGACCTCGCGATCTACCTGTGATCTCATGCTCCCTTTTGGGGGCCTATCTATGTCTATTGATGCCGTTTTTACTCAATTTTTCGCTGATATTCATGACCAACGCCAAAGCGAAAAAATCCACTATGCCTTTTTCGATGTACTGTTTCTGACCGTCTGTGCTGTCATCGGTGGAGCCGAAGGATGGGAAGAAATTGAGGACTTTGGTGAGATACATCTACCCTAGTTTCTATCTAAGGGATTGTTTAAAAACGGTATTCCTGTTCACGACCCCATCGCCAGGATCATCTCTCGCATCAAGCCAACGCAGTTCCAGACTGCCTTCATTCGTTGGTCTAATGCCATCAATGAACGCACGGATGGCGCGCTCGTCGCTATCGATGGCAAAACGTTGCGTAGCTCCTACGACCGCGAGGATCGCACATCCACCATCCACATGGTCAGCGCGTATGCCGCGGCTAACAAAATGGTGCTCCGACAAATCAAAACGGCGGCGAAATCCAATGAAATTACCGCCATTCCCGAATTGTTAACACTTCTCGATATAAAAGGGTGCCTCGTATCCATAGATGCGATGGGATGCCAGACCCACATTGCCAACACCATTGTTGAGCAACAGGGCGATTACCTGCTGGCCGTCAAAGGCAATCAGCCAACCTTGTTCGATGCGGTACGTAAAGCCTTGACGCCTCAGCTCACCGATCCACTCAACCAAGAGGTCGTGGCAATAGAACAGCAACATGGTCGCATAGAGGTGCGTGAATATCATGTGCTGGACGCAGGCGCCTTGGCGAGCCAGTTTCCTGATTGGCCCGGCCTACAGACAATTGGCGTGGCAGTTTCTTATCGTGCTGAAAATAAAAAGAAAACATCACTCGAGATGCGTTACTTCATCAGCTCAAAGAAGCTAGGGCGTGACGCATTTGCCCAAGCAGTACGGGGTCACTGGGCGATAGAAAACAGCCTTCACTGGGTACTGGATGTCACCATGGGTGAAGATGCATGCCCCATTTATCGTGGTGATGCCGTCGAGATCCTGACATGTATCAGGCATATGGCGCTGAACATGCTCAGGGCCGAGAGCTCACGCAAAGCAAGCATCCGGCGCAAGCAAAAGATTGCGTGCATGAGCAGTGAATATTTGGAAGCAGTCTTGACTGCAGGCATCCAGAAATTGGCTGTCAGTTAACAAAAAGTTCACGCTCTCACCCTGGGTGTTGGGGAGGCAGAAGTGGCAGCAGGGATTGTCAGAGCT
>NZ_PGGC01000103.1 GCF_002795305.1 Aeromonas cavernicola | reverse complement strand
GAAGCAGATGCATGTGTTGCACTCGGACAACGGCGCGCCGATGAAGTCGGTCACGTTGCTGACCAAGAAGCATGATGTGGGCGTTACGCCCTCGCGGGGACGGCCTCGGGTCAGCAACGATAATCCGTACTCGGAGTCGCTGTTGCGGACGCTGAAGTACAGCCCACAGTGGCCATCAGAGGGGTTTGCCAGTCTCGATGCTGCGAGCGGGATTTTCTGGCTTGGTATAACGATGAACACCGGCATAGCCGTATTCGCTTCGTTAGGTAATCCCCCCGAAAATCTGGAGTGCTCATAAGTAGAATTTTCTCGTATCTTGCACGCAGGAGGTTCTACATGAAAACATCACGCTTTAGCGATGCCCAAATCATCGCCATCCTCAAACAGGCCGAGTCTGGTTCACCCGTCCCTGAGCTCTGCCGTGAGCATGGCATCAGCTCCGCCACTTTCTACAAGTGGCGCTCCAAATTCGGTGGTATGGATGCTTCTCTGATGGCCCGCCTCAAAGAGCTGGAAGAGGAAAATTGTCGCCTCAAGAAAATGTATGCCGTGGCGCACTTCGCCATTTCTATCCGGCTAGCCTGCAACCTCTTCAAGGTCAGCGAAGGCTGTTATCGCTATCAACCCGTGCTTGCCGATGAAAACCTGCTTATTGCGGATTGGTTGCTGCGTATAACTAACAGCCAGCGCAACTGGGGCTTTAGCCTCTGTTTTCTCTACCTACGCAATGTCAAAGGGTTTGGCTGGAACCATAAGCGGGTCTACCGGATTTATCGGGAGCTTGAACTGAACATGCGGATCAAACCCAAGAAGCGATGGGTGCGTGAAAAGTCGGACGCA
>NZ_PGGC01000102.1 GCF_002795305.1 Aeromonas cavernicola | reverse complement strand
AGCTTTATCTGGCCTCCAGCGCCCTCAAGCGCTATCAGGATGAGGGACGCCAGCAGGCCGACCTGCCGTTGCTGCACTGGGCGCTGCAAGATGCCCTGTTCAAGGCCCAAGAGGCGATCGACGAGCTGCTGCGCAACTTCCCAAATCGCTGGATTGGTCTGGCCCTGCGCGCCATCGTACTGCCGCTCGGGCGCGACATGCAGCGCCCGAGCGACCTGCTAGACAGCCAAGTTGCCCGTCTGTTGCAAACCCCGAGCGAGACTCGCAGCCGCTTAGCTAAGGGGCAGTACCTGACCCGCGAAGAGGGCAACCCCTTTGGCCTACTGGAGCAGGCGCTCGATGACGTGCTGGCCGCCGAGCCGCTGTTTGACAAAGTCTGCAAGGCGGATGGCATCAAGCGCCCCTTCTTAGCACTCGACAAGGTGGCCGACATAGGGCTGGCCACTGGCGTGCTCAGCCAGAGCGAAGCCGAGCTGCTGCGCCGCGCCGAAATCAGTCGCTTGCGCACCATCAACGTCGATGATTTTGATCCCATTGAACTGGCCGCCAATAAGCAGCTCTTTGCCGCGTCGGTCTACCATCGCGCAGCCTGATCCCTTGCTCGTTAGCCTCAGCCAGCCCACCCGGGCTGGCTTTTTTTGTCCCCGCCGCTCGCCAAGGGCGCTATGCGCCTGCCCATAGCGCAGGTAATCGCAACGAAGGCGGACCATGCGCACTTCAAGTTAATTCATCTATAAATTAAGGTAAAAACAGCTTATAGCGGCAGCGTTGTCACCTATTGCTGTTTTTTATCTGGATAAATGGCTACTAATACCCATTAACACACTAAGGAGTAAAATCCGCCGCCCTCTCCTTGGGCTAAAAATCAGGGAATTCTTCTAAAAAGAGGATTGTTCTAGCATTCAATTCTGTGAAGAATAGAGGAAGGGAAATTTGATACTAATAACCGCCTTTTTTGCCAACGCGTCCCCACGGGGAAGGAATCACACTCACCATGTTCACCATCGACAAGTCGCACAAGCTCGACGATGTCTGCTATGACATCCGCGGCCCAGTGCATAAAGAAGCGCGCCGCCTCGAAGATGAAGGCCACCGTATTATCAAGCTTAACATTGGCAATCCCGCCCCGTTTGGCTTTGATGCGCCGGAAGAGATCATTAAAGATGTGATCCTCAACATGCCGCTGAGCCAAGGCTACTGCGACTCCAAGGGGCTGTTTTCTGCCCGTAAAGCGGTGATGCAGTACTACCAGCAAAAAGGGATGCGCAAGGTCGACATCGACGATATCTACATCGGCAATGGTGCGAGCGAATTGATCGTGATGGCGATGCAGGCGCTGCTCAACAACGGCGATGAGATGCTGGTGCCCTCCCCCGACTACCCGCTCTGGACTGCTGCGGTCACGCTGTCTGGCGGCCATGCGGTGCACTACCGCTGCGACGAAGGGGCTGACTGGTATCCGGATCTCGACGACATCCGCGCCCGCATCACCCCGCGTACCCGCGGCCTGGTGCTGATCAACCCCAACAACCCGACCGGTGCCGTCTACGGCAGCGAGTTCCTGCTGGAGGTGATCGAGATCGCCCGCCAGCACAACCTCATCATCTTCGCCGACGAGATCTACGACAAGATCCTCTATGACGACATCTCCCACACCAGCGTCTGTACCCTGTGTGACGATGTGATGGTGGTGACCTTCAACGGCCTATCCAAGGCCTACCGCGCCTGTGGGTTTCGTCAAGGTTGGATGGTCATCACCGGTCCCAAGGGCCGTGCCAAGGGCTACATCGAGGGGCTGGAGATGCTGGCCTCGATGCGGCTGTGTGCCAACGTGCCGATGCAGCACGCCATCCAGACCGCCCTTGGCGGCTACCAGAGCATCAACGAGCTGATCCTGCCAGGCGGGCGTCTGCGCCGTCAGCGCGACAAAGCGTGGGAGCTGCTCAACGATATTCCGGGAGTCTCCTGCGTCAAGCCCAAGGGGGCGCTCTACATGTTCCCGCGCCTCGACCCCAAGGTGTACGACATTCGCGACGACCAGAAGATGGTGTTCGACCTGCTGCAGCAAGAGAAGCTCTTGCTGGTACAGGGCACCGGCTTTAACTGGCCGGCGCCGGATCACTTCCGGCTGGTATTCCTGCCCCGCGAAGAGGAGCTGGAAGAGGCCATCGGCCGCCTCGCCCGCTTCCTCAAGGGCTATAAACAATAGCGACCAGCAATAAAAAAGCGCCTAACGGCGCTTTTTTATTGCCTTAACGTCAATGAGTTAAACGTTATTGGCTAACCCAGTTGAGCAATATCCCGTGAGACATGACAAAGACCAGTCAGGCCCCCAGAGGCCTGACTCGACGTGGGTTTATTTGATGGTGACTCGGGCAAACTTGCGCTTACCAACCTGATAAACAGCGGTGCCGCTACCGACCAGTGCCTTACCATCTTCCAGCTTCTCGCCATCCACCTTGACCGCGCCCTGCTTGATCATCCGCAGCGCTTCGGAGGTGGTGGCCACCAGCTCGGCCTCTTTGAGCAGGTTGGCAATGGCCAGCCCTTCGCCTTCCAGTGCCAGCTCGACTTCCGGCATGTCATCCGGCATGGCGTTCTTGGAGAAGCGCTGGGTGAAATCGTCGTGGGCCGCGTCGGCTGCCGCTTCGTCGTGGTAGCGGGTGATGATCTCTTTGGCCAGCCAGATCTTCACGTCACGCGGGTTGAGGGTACCGGCAGCGATACCAGCCTTGAACTCTTCAATCTCAGCCAGCGGACGGAAGGAGAGCAGCTCGTAATAGTTCCACATCAGATCGTCGGTGATGGACATGATCTTGCCGAACATCTCGCCCGGGGCGTCATGGACGCCGATGTAGTTGGCAGCGGACTTGGACATCTTCTTGACGCCGTCTAGCCCCACCAGCAGCGGCATCATCAGCACACACTGGGCGGCCATGCCGGCATCTTTTTGCAGCTCACGGCCCATCAGCAGATTGAACTTCTGGTCGGTACCGCCCAGCTCAACGTCCGCCTTGAGCGCAACCGAGTCATAGCCTTGCAGCAGCGGATAGAGGAATTCGTGAATCGCGATGGATTGGCCACCGGTGTAGCGCTTCTTGAAGTCATCCCGTTCCATCATGCGGGCCACGGTCTGCTTGGCCGCCAGCTTGATCATGCCGGTCGCACCCAGCTCGCTCAGCCAGCTGGAGTTGTACTCGATGCGGGTCTTGTTAGGATCGAGGATCTTGAATGCCTGCTCGGCATAAGTGAGGGCGTTGTGCTTAATTGCCTCTTCAGAGAGCGGCGGACGGGTGCTGTTCTTACCGGACGGGTCGCCCACCATGGCGGTGAAATCACCGATCAACAAAATGATCTCATGGCCCAGATCTTGGAACGTCTTGAGCTTATTCAGGATTACGGTGTGCCCCAGATGAATATCTGGTGCCGTCGGGTCCATCCCCAACTTGATGCGCAGTGGGCGCCCTTCCTTCAACTTAGCGATAAGTTCTTCTTCAACCAGAATTTCTTCCGCTCCGCGCTTGATTTCGGCTAGCGCCACCTCGAGCTGGGACATGTTTTGACTCTCCATCACGATTTCACAGGGCCGAACATATTACTGGAATGGCGGCTTAATTGGAAAGGCGGTAAACTCTGCCCCCTCTGCTTGGTTCAACGTCATCTGCTCTCATGGTTATATGGCACGCATTCAATTCCCTCTCTTTCTGGCACCGGCGCTGGGTGCTGATATTCAGTATCATGGTGATGATGCTGGCGGCATGGCCTAGCCAACATCAGCAACCCCGCACGCTTACCCCCTCTGAGATCGCCACGGCCGCGCAGCCCGCGTTATCAGGCGACGAGCCGAGCAGCGCCCCACCGCGCTATACCACCAAACGGGTGACCGTGCGTCGTGGTGATAACATGGGGGCCATTTTTCAACGGATGGGCATTGCCAGCACCGATTTGCATCAGATTGATCAGCTGGATGGCAGTGACCCGCTGCGGATGTTACAGCCAGGGCAGGAGCTGACATTCAAATTCAACCAGCAGGGCGAGCTTCATAGCCTCTATTACCCCCACAGCGTGGAGCAGGCACTGAAGATCCGTCGTCAAGCCGACGCCTTTGTGGCTCGCTCCATCACCTTGGCGTTAGACACCCGTGAGCAGGTGACGGAAGGCGAGATCCGCTCTAGCTTCTGGGGCGCCGCAGTAGCAGCGGGGATGACGGAAGATCAGATCATGGATCTGGCTGCCATCTTCGGCTGGGACATCGATTTTGCCCAAGATTTGCAGCCAGGCGACCGCTTTCGCGTGGTCTACCAAAACAAATTCCGCGACGACGAGCGGGTCGCCTCCGGCGATATTCTGGCCGCCGAGTTCGTCAACCAAGGGGTGACCTATCGCGCCATTCTCCACGAGGATGACAACTACTACACCCCCGAAGGCAAGGCGATGCGCAAGAGCTTCCTGCGTGCGCCGGTCAACTTCAAATACATCAGCTCCAACTTCAATCCCCGTCGTCTTCATCCGGTGACCGGCAAAATCCGCCCCCACAACGGCATCGATTATGTGGCACCCGTGGGCACTCCCATCATGGCAGCGGGCTCAGGCAGCGTGGTGGCGGCGGGCTACAACCAGTTCAACGGCAACTATGTCTTTATCAAGCACGCTGGCAACTACGTGACCAAGTACCTGCACCTGACCAAGCGCACGGTGAATAAAGGCCAGCGGGTCAAACAGGGGCAAACCATTGGCACCTTAGGCGGCACTGGCCGTGTGACTGGTGCTCATCTGCACTATGAATTCGTAGTGGGCGGTATTCACAAAAATCCACGCACCCTCACCTTGCCCCAAGCGGATACCCTGACAGGGCGCGAATTGGCTAATTTCAAACGCCTTGCCGCACCGCAGCTAGCCAAGTTGAATCAACCCGATCTGCAACTGGCCCAGCGTCAAGAGAGTGATCGCAGAGGGTAAATCTCGCCATGGCCCCTAGGAGACCTATTTCTGCTGTGATACAACCAAGGCAGACAGTCACCTTACCCACTAACAGGGGCAGCGACCTTGCCATCCTTCACCTGGATGTGCCGATGAGCCCTCGTTACGCCACATCCACTGTCGATGCTGGCGTCGAAACGCCCTTGCCCCACAAGGAGATGCCATGAGTGAGCGTTATATCGGATTGATGTCAGGGACCAGCATGGACGGGATCGATGCGGTACTTATCCATTGCACCGCCGAGTCGTTGCAGGTCGAGGCCGCGCTTTGCCACCCTTGGCCAGCGCAGACGGCTGACGCCCTCCATGCGCTGTGTACGCCCAGTGATAATGAGATCGACCGGATGGGAGTGGCCGACAACTTGATTGCCCAAGAGTTTGCCGCTGCCACCCACGCACTGCTCGCCAAGGCGGGATTGACCGCCAAAGACATTCGCGCCATCGGTAGCCACGGCCAGACCATCCGCCATCGCCCCCACTTAGGATTTACCTTGCAAATCGGCAACGCCGCCTTGCTAGCGGCACTGACTGGGATTGATGTGATCGCTGATTTTCGTACCCTAGACATGGCGTTGGGGGGGCAGGGAGCGCCGTTAGTACCGGCCTTTCATCAGGCTATCTTCGCCAAACCGGGGGTAATGCGGGTCGTGTTGAACTTAGGGGGGATCGCCAATATTTCAGTACTGCCGGGCCATCCTGATGGGGTATATGGCTTTGATACAGGCCCAGCGAATACCCTGCTTGATGGCTGGTATCGCCGTCATCAGCCGCAAGGCGGCAATTATGATGCGGGTGGTCAATGGGCGGCCAGTGGTCAGTTACTCCCCGAGCTGCTAGCTCAGTTGCTCACCCACCCCTATTTCAGCAGCCCCGCCCCCAAGAGCACAGGGCGCGAGATGTTTACCCTAGCTTGGCTCGACGACCAGCTGGCGGGCCACCACTACGCCGCAGTCGATGTACAGCGGACCCTGCAATCACTCACCTGCCACACTATCGCTCATCAGTTACCAACGCTCGCAGCCCCCACCGAGGGCCGCCCCGCACAGGCTGATCTGTTCGTCTGTGGCGGCGGGGCTCACAATCCACCGCTGCTTGCTGAGCTGGCCACTTTGTTGCCACAGTGGCGTATTGCTAGCACCGCAGAGTTAGAGCTAGCCCCCGACTGGGTGGAAGGGGCTGCCTTTGGGTGGCTGGCACAGCAGTTTATTGCCCGCAAACCGGGTAACCTGCCAGCCGTGACCGGTGCACGCCGTTTGGCGGTATTAGGGGCGCTCTATCCTGCCTAGCCACACTTGGCCACTAACAACCCGGTTGGCGTGCTGACCGTCTCCCCCCCTTGCGCCAGCAGAGCAGGCCCGTCGTCCGACTAAGCGACAACTCGCTAGGCACTGTTAAATAGACGGGCTACCTGCTGGCGGACAGGGGCGAAGAAGGGCGGCTTGGGTGGCACCAGATTTATCTGGCGACGCCCTGCTCGGGTCTCGCAGCGCGATAAAAGTTGCAGATAGAGGTCATGCTCACGCTGAATAAATTGCGAAACCTGATACGCCCATACCTTGGGCACGCCCCATAGCGTGCTGGCAATCGCGCCAACAATGCAGAAGAACGCAGGATCGCGCATCCCCATCTTGATGCCATTTTCCAAACTCTCTTTGAACGAGTCAGCGTGGGCGATACCGGTCATGATGTTGATGATAAAGGCCTCATGATCTCCCTCTGTCGCACTGGCTACGCGCGCGCGCAAGCTAACCTCAGGCTGGTAGCCAAACTGGTGGCTGATATTTGCGAGCACCGCATTACGCTGACGGATCACCTTGGCGTAGAACAGCAGCATCACAGTGCAATCAATCACCTTGCACAGTGCAGCCCATTGAGGGTGACTCTTTTTAGGACGGGGGGCGGTTAACAGGGCAATCTCTTCCGACATCGCCAGCAGCCCCACGGGGACTGCCGTGCTGATAAATGACCGCTCGATGGAGCGCTCAAGCTCCTCGCCTTGGGCGGGGCGGGCTAACACAATATGCTCTGCAAACAAGCGGCGTTGCCGCTCGACCACATGACCGTAGACCAGATCACGATACAGCTTCTGTGGATAGGGCGTCGCAAGCAGTGTGTCGATCGTCATCATGGCGGCAGAGACGCGCCCATAACATTGATAGCCCGCAGGCAGAGGAAAATGCTTGCCCAACCGCGGCGGCGGCGTTAACAAAGGCCAGCGACCATACATATCACCCAAGACAAAACCCAGCATCACTCCTCCCTCATTACCGCATTGTCACAAAAACCCAATCGAGTCTTTTTGTTATTTGATAATACGCGTGATAACAACGGAGAAAAGCGACCCAGATCGCAACGACCTGCTATAAAACAAATTAATCAATAATGAGAGCAATCCGATGGATTGGCACACCCCGCTTCACTATCCGCTGGTGGTGTTGGCGAGTAATAAAGTGCCATACCAAGTATCAAAGTGTCATACCGAGCAATAAAGATTCATCCTTACTTAGGCCGTAGCCACGCCCCGTTGGTTTACCGTCGGATCCGGTACCAATCTCTATTGAAGGACAGTCTCTCCGTCCAGTGGGAGGGGTGTTATCTCTTACAAGAAATTTTTTGTCAGTAAGGGCTTGGTTTGCAAGCAATAGCCCCAATATCCGTATGGAGCATAGTGCTCTACAAACGAAAGGCTGGCTGATAGATGCATAATTACAGATATGATTTGCCGCGTAGTGGGACAGGGTATTTAAAGCGTGAAGACGTTAGTCCATTGCAGCCCGACAATGTCTATTGTGTAACCTCAACACAGGTTCTTTCAGATGAACATATCAAACACGTTCATGCGAGTCTTGAAAAGATGCACAATGTTAGCTTGACATTTTGCGATATAACCAACGGAAGTTATATTTTCAAAGAAACCTTTTAATAACAAAGACTTATAATTGATGATGCCGATAATTCCATTTATCGGCATCAGAATGCGAAGAGGTTTCTTATGCGCTTTACACTAGCACTAGGTCAGCAAGTGGCCTTACCTAATTGCCAACAGAAGATGACCGTTAGCTCGGTAGCTGAGGATGGAAGTAAGGTTACCTGCATTTGGTTTAACCAAGAAATGGGCGGGGAGCCCGTTGAATGGACTTTCGATAGCGCTCTTCTTGTTACGAAAAGTCCTCAGACAACTCGTAGACTGCACCAACAGCAAGAACCTGTTTTCTCCGTTCGTGATAATGTCACTCTGTGTAGTAGTGATAAGCCTGTGATGACTGTTGCCGAGATTCTTGAAAATGGCATTCAGTGCATCTGGTTTGATCCGCATCATCGAGAACCTATGCGATTCAAGTTTCCTGCGGCCACATTATCCTTGTTTGATGAACCAAGTTGACATCAAGGGGCCTCTGGTCCCTTTGTTCTACCTACAGGCATGACTGCGCATAATGAAACGTTCTGTTAAATGGGTTCAGGGAACAATAAAACAGGCTGGTATGACACTTTATTGTTCTTGGGTGTGATCCAATGGGGGCAGATCTCACCAGTTGGTATGACACTATTACCTCCGTGAGGGATGTTCAAAACCATGAAACGTTGGCCTACCGTCAGATCTGGTATGAAACTCTATTACTCGCCCACAGGTGGCTTATGCAGGAGGGAAAAGCGCAGTGCGGGCCTATTTCAGGCGGCGTAATGGGAGCAGTGCTTACCTTGAACCAGCAGCCTGTGCGGCGGTTCTCATCATAAGGGGAGCATCACGCTCCCCTTGACGTGCCATCAGTGCTTGATGTTATCACCGCTCCTGATGCTGAGACGGGTTATCCCAAATCCCCTCTTCTAACTGGCTGCGCAGTTCTGGGTATTTGTTGGCATCAAAGGTGGGCAACTTACCCAGCTTAAGCTGATCGTTGTAATCCTTGGCCAGCTTGATGGCAACGCCTGACAGCAGCAAGATGGCAATCAGGTTGACGATCGCCATCAATCCCATTGAAACATCCGCCATCGCCCACACAATCGGCAGCTCACCTACCGCCCCAAACATCACCATGCCCAGCACGAACATCCGAAACAGTACCAACCCCCCTTTGTGGTTGTGCTCAAGGAACACCAGGTTGGTCTCGGCATAGGAATAATTTGCCACGATAGAGGTGAACGCGAAGAAGAAAATCGCCGCTGCAATAAAGATGTTGCCGCCACTACCAACCTGAGAGGAGAGGGCACGCTGAGTCAGCTCAACCCCCGTGACGCCTGAGCCAGGTTCGAATTGACCAGACATCAAGATAATCGCCGCAGTGCAACTGCAAATAACGATGGTATCGAGGAACACCCCCAGCATCTGCACATAGCCTTGCGAGGCAGGATGTGGCGGATAAGGGGTAGCGGTCGCAGCGGCATTGGGCGCCGAGCCCATCCCTGCTTCGTTAGAGAAGAGACCACGCTTGATCCCGTTGAGCATCGCCTGGGAAATGGCATAGCCAATGGCCCCTGACCCCGCCTGTTCGATACCAAAAGCGGATTTGATGATCAGGCTAAACACGGCAGGCAACTCGCCAATATTCATCAGCACCACAAACAGGGCCATCAGAATGTACGCCAGCGCCATAAACGGCACCACCAACTCGGCAAAACGGGCGATGCCGCGAATCCCACCGAAGATGATCAAACCAGACAGCAGCACCAGCGCAAGACCACTGACCCAATCAGGGATGCCAAAGGCAACCTTCATCGCCAAGCTAATGGAGTTTGCTTGTACCGCATTAAACACCAGACCAAAGGCCAAGATCAGGCAGAGTGAAAACAGCACCCCCATCCAGCGCATACCAAGGCCTTTCTCCATGTAGTAGGCAGGGCCGCCGCGGTAGTTGCCATCCTCATCTTTGACCTTATAGAGCTGGGCTAGGGTGCTCTCAACGAAGGCGGTGGCCATACCAATAAAGGCAATCAGCCACATCCAGAAAATAGCCCCAGGGCCGCCCAAATAGATGGCAACGGCCACCCCGGCCAAGTTACCCGTACCGACCCGTGCCGCTAAGCTAGTGCACAGCGCTTGGAAAGAGGAGATGCCAGCGTTATCCGATTTACGGCTGTTTTTCAGCACGGAGAACATGTGACCAAAATGACGGATCTGGATAAACCCCAGACGGAAGGTGAAAAAGATACCGACCCCAATCAGCAGGTAGATGAGCACCGCTCCCCACATCAGGTCGTTTAACATCGCAATCAAGGTATCCATAATTCTCTCGTTGTTATACACATCCATGACCAATCTGCGCTGGCCGCTTATTGTCTGTCTTTTAATTAGCGATAGCGCTAAAGGGCCGGAATCTAGCACAGTGGGAGAGCCCAGAATAGTGATCCCTATCACTGGAGAGACAAAAAATGAGCTAACAAACTTCATTTGAAACCCATCTATTTTATAAAAAAATCTTTTATTACAATCAGTTACCAACCTAATATTCTGCTCACGCTAAAAGACTCATCTGAATTTTTTTGTTAACACTTGTCGTTATAAACGTTTCTATAGCCAACGACACTTATGGTGTGACAGTGCCAAACGTTTTCGCTGTAATAAAATTTCAAGCCCCAACCTTGAACATTTGTGTGACCAATGACACAAATATGAATATTGGTTAAAAAATTTGGCCGCAAAAGAATTGCCGGCAAGGCTCTAAATTGCGTTAAAAAACCTTATTTATCATATATTTTCATATGATTAGTCCTCGCCGTGCAAGGGGCTGGACGTTTAACCATCAACTCCCCCTATTGCAGGATGTAGCACATCAGTATTAATTAGGCAGGCAATGACGATGGGCACTGCCTATCGCCCTTTTCTGAGCTTGAGGCAGCAAGGCGATGTAATTTTATTTCACAACCCACGCCTCACGCCCGCAACCTAGGGGTTTCCCCTCCTTAAGAGACGATATTTGCTATGGCCGATCAATTAACCCAGCTCAAAGCCCTCACCACCGTTGTTGCCGATACCGGCGATATTGAAGCCATCAAACGCTATCAGCCCATCGATGCCACCACCAACCCCTCGTTGGTTCTGAAAGCAGCCGAGATCCCAGAATACGCCCCACTGATCGAAGATGCGGTCAAATGGGCCAAAGCCCAGAGCCAAGACAAGGCGCAGCAAATTCTCGATGCCGGTGACAAACTGGCAGTCAACATTGGTTTGGAGGTGCTGAAGATCGTCCCGGGCCGCATCTCCACCGAGGTGGATGCCCGTCTCTCCTTCGATACCGACGCCAGCATCGCCAAAGCACGCAAACTGATCCGGCTCTACAACGAAGCGGGGATCAGTAACGACCGTATCCTGATCAAACTCGCCTCCACCTGGGAAGGGATCCGGGCCGCCGAGGTGCTGGAGCAAGAGGGCATCCAGTGCAATCTGACCCTGCTGTTCTCCTTCGCCCAGGCCCGTGCTTGTGCCGAAGCGGGCGCCTTTTTGATCTCCCCGTTCGTGGGGCGCATTCTCGACTGGTACAAGGCCAAGCACAACCGTGACTACACCGCCAGCGAAGATCCAGGCGTGGTCTCGGTGACCGCTATCTACAACTACTACAAGCAGCACGACTACCCAACGGTGGTGATGGGTGCCAGCTTCCGTAACACCGGTGAGATCTTAGAACTAGCCGGCTGTGATCGGCTAACTATTGGCCCAGCCCTGCTGGAAACATTGAGCAACACCGAGGCCGCCGTGGTCCGCAAGCTCGATTACACCGGCGAGCGCAAGGCTAAACCAAGCCCGATGACCGAAGCAGAATTTCGCTGGGAATTGAACCAAGACGCCATGGCCCATGAGAAGCTGGGCGAAGGTATCCGGCTATTTGCCATCGACCAAGGTAAGCTGGAGACCATGCTAGCCAGCCGTCTCTAAACCATCGAATACCACCCTAAAAGCCGGTCTTTCAATAAAAGAGACCGGCTTTTTTATTGGCTGTTTAGCGAGTTTTTTACCCTGTCATAGAAGTGTCACGAAAACGTTTTACTTTCAGCTGCGGTGTGTTATATGGATGGTGAAAACGATAAAAACCAAGGAGGGAACCATGGAAATGTTCAACTTCGATTATGAAGAAGTAGTTGAGCTCGGTTCACGCAGCCGCGGGACAACGGGAAAAAAACGCAAATGGCGTGAAATAGAAGCCTTGAAAGATAAACATCGTCTGCAGAAGGAGCTGCAATCCATCGATATCGCTTACGAAGGTGTCTCTGACGATATCGATTTATAAACCTTACGATATGTCGATAACAACGCCCCGCCCCCGTCGCGGGGCGTTTTATTTAGCACAGAAAACCGCCACTTTATGGCGATCCCTCATCTAAGCCACCGCGATATAACAAAAGCCCCCGCATCATGCGGGGGCTAGTTGGTGCGCTATCGATGTTAAGTATTAGCAGTAGCCATAACCCAGCAACCGCTGATAACGCTGCTCTAACAGCTGCTCGGCATCCAGTGGGCGTAACGCGCTGAGATCTTGCTTGATGCGATCTTTAAGACGCTTAGCCATCAACTCGATATTACGGTGTGCGCCACCCAGAGGCTCTTCCACAATCGTATCAATCAACTTGAGCTCTTTGAGACGCTGAGCAGTAATCCCCATGGCATCCGCAGCAACGGGGGCTTTATCTGCACTTTTCCACAAAATAGAGGCACACCCTTCTGGAGAGATAACAGAGTACGTAGAGTACTGCAGCATGTTGACGCGATCGCCGACCCCAATGGCCAGCGCACCGCCAGAACCGCCCTCACCGATCACGGTGCAGACCACCGGCACCGTCAGACCCGCCATCACTTTGAGGTTACGGGCAATCGCTTCGGACTGGCCACGCTCCTCAGCACCGACTCCAGGATAAGCACCTGGGGTGTCGATAAAGGTAATAATGGGCATCTTGAAGCGCTCAGCCATCTCCATCAAACGCAAGGCCTTACGGTACCCTTCTGGGCGCGGCATACCAAAGTTGCGTCTGATCTTCTCTTTGGTCTCACGCCCTTTTTGCTGACCAATCACCATCACCGGCTCACCGTCGAAGCGAGCAATACCGCCAACAATGGCTTTATCATCGGCATAAGCGCGATCACCGGCCAGCTCATCGAAATCGGTAAAGATATGTTCGATATAATCGAGGGTATAGGGGCGCTGGGGATGACGTGCCATTTGGGATACCTGCCACGCCCCCAAATCACCGAAGATCTTCTTAGTCAGCTCTTCGTTTTTCTTCTCCAGCCGGCGGATCTCCTCTTTAAGATCCACGGCACGATTGCCTTCACTCACATGACGGAGCTCATCAATTTGTGCCTGCAATTCGGCGATCGGCTGTTCAAAATCCAGAAAAAGACTCATAAGGCCTTAAAACCTCTATTCAAAAACCAATTCAACCCGCTCTCGTCCCAGCAGGACGCGCAGGTCATCTATCAGTTGATCAGTGGGCGTCACCCGCCACTCGGTACCGAGCGTCAGTCGCACCTGGGAACCAGGGCGACGATAGTTTACCTGAACCGGACAAACTCCGGCACGGGCGGGCTCCAAAATCTCGCACAAACGCGGAAAAAAGCGATCATCGATACGCTGTGCATCGAGGGAGAGGCGAATCGCCCTAGCAAAACGCTCCCTCGCGTCATTGATATCCAGTAATTCTCGGGCCGACATTTTAAGGCCACCAGAGAAGTCATCAAAGCTGACCTGTCCTGAAACCACCAAAATACGGTCTTTTTGCATCAATTCTTCATATTTTTCCAGCGCCTCACTAAACAGCGTCACATCGAGGCGACCGGAGCGGTCGTCTAGGGTGAAGATCCCCATCTTGTTGCCACGCTTGGTCACCATGCTGCGGGCCGCAATCACCAACCCTGCCGCGGTGGTCACGGTATCACGGGAAGTCGGGTGCAGATCGCACAACCGCCCCGAGGTATAACGACGCAATTCGCTGCTGTACTGGTTGATAGGGTGGCCGGTCAGATAGAGCCCGAGAGTTTCACGCTCTCCCTCCAACCACACTTTATCGGGCCAGTGCGGCACGTTGGCAAACGCCTTTTTGACGTCGTCGATCTCCTCGGTCAGCACGCCGAACATGTCGACCTGCCCCACCGCCTGCGCCTTGGCGTGTTGGTCCGCAGCACGCATCGCCTCCTCCAGCGTCGCCATCAGGGCAGCGCGGTGGGGACCGAGCCGATCCATGGCACCGGAGAGGATCAGCTTCTCCATCACTCGCTTGTTGAGTTTCTTGATGTCGACTCGGTTACAGAAGTCGAACAGATCGCGGAACGGGCCATCCCGATCCCGTGCTTCTAGGATCGCTTCGATAGGGCCTTCCCCCACCCCCTTCACCGCCCCGATACCGTAGACGATGTGACCATCTTCGTTGACCGAAAAACGATAACGACCAGTGTTCACATCCGGCGGGATCACGGTCAATCCCATCCGCTGGCACTCATCCACTAAGGTCACGATCTTGTCGGTGTTGTCCATATCAGCGGTCATCACCGCCGCCATGAACTCGGCCGGGAAGTGGGTCTTGAGCCAGAGGGTCTGGTAGGAAACCAGCGCGTAGGCAGCCGAGTGCGATTTGTTAAAACCGTAGCCCGCAAACTTTTCCACCAGATCGAAGATTTTAACCGCCAGTTCGCCGTCAATGCCGTTTTTGACCGCCCCCTCCTCGAACCCAGAACGCTGCTTAGCCATCTCGGCCGGGTTTTTCTTACCCATGGCACGACGCAGCATATCTGCGCCACCCAAGGTGTACCCGGCCAAGGTCTGGGCAATCTGCATCACCTGCTCTTGATAGACGATGATGCCGTAGGTGGGCTCAAGGATTGGCTTGAGGCTCTCGTGCTGCCATGTGGCATCTGGGTAGGAGATCACCTCATTCCCGCGTTTGCGATCGATGAAGTTATCCACCATCCCTGACTGCAGCGGACCCGGGCGAAACAGCGCCACCAGCGCGATCATGTCTTCGAAGCAGTCGGGCTGCAGCCGCTTGATGAGATCTTTCATGCCACGGGATTCCAGCTGGAATACCGCCGTGGTCTCGTAACGTTGCAGCAAATCAAATGACTTTTTGTCATCAATGGGGATAGCGGCAATGTCGACTGGCGGCTTGCCCTCTTTGGCTAGGCGCGGGTTAATCATGCCAAGCGCCCAATCAATGATGGTCAGGGTGCGCAGACCGAGGAAGTCAAACTTCACCAGACCGGCATACTCGACGTCGTTCTTATCGAACTGGGTCACCGGATGGTGACCCTCGTCATCACAATAGAGCGGGGCAAAGTCGGTGATCTTGGTCGGGGCTATCACCACCCCACCGGCGTGTTTACCAGCGTTGCGCACGACCCCTTCGAGGCGACGAGCCATGTCGATGAGGTCTTTGACCTCCTCATCCTGCTCGTAAAGCTCAGGCAATTTAGGCTCGACTTCAAAGGCCTTGGCCAAGGTCATCCCAGGATCCGGTGGGATCAGCTTCGAGATGCGATCGACAAAGCCGTAGGCGTGGCCCAATACCCTTCCAACGTCCCGCACCACCGCCTTGGCCGCCATGCTGCCGAAGGTGATGATCTGCGACACCGCATCCTGACCATACATCTCGGAGACGTGATCAATCACCTCATCGCGCCGATCCATGCAAAAGTCGACGTCGAAGTCAGGCATGGATACCCGCTCGGGGTTCAAGAAACGCTCGAACAGCAGGTCAAATTCCAGTGGGTCGAGGTCGGTGATTTTGAGGGCGTAAGCCACCAGCGAGCCCGCCCCCGAGCCCCGGCCTGGGCCAACGGGAATACCGTTGTCCTTGGACCACTGAATAAACTCCATCACGATGAGGAAGTAACCCGGGAAGCCCATCTGGTTGATCACTTTGAGCTCGATGTCGAGACGCTCATCATACTCGGGGCGCCGCTCGGCCCGCACTTGCGGGTCAGGGAACAGGAATGCGAGCCGCTCCTCCAATCCCTCTTTTGATTTCATGACCAGAAAATCTTCGGTGGTCATGTCACCGGTCGGGAAGTTGGGCAGGAAGTATTCGCCCAGACGCACCGTCACGTTGCAGCGCTTGGCGATCTCCACCGTGTTCTCCAACGCTTCGGGGATGTCGGCAAACAGCTGTGCCATCTCCTCCTGACTACGTAGGTACTGTTGCGGGCTGTAGCGGCGCGGGCGGCGCTTGTCCATCAAGGTGTAGCCATCGTGGATGGCAACTCGGATCTCGTGGGCGTCGAAATCATCGGCGTTAAGGAACACCACCTCGTTGGTCGCCACCACCGGCAGCTCGAACTCGGTGGCGATCGCCACGGCCATGTGCAGATAGACCTCTTCATCGGGTCGACCGGTACGCAGCAATTCGAGGTAGTAAGCATCGGGGAAGTGGGTCTGATAGAACGTAAGGCACTGCTCGGTCATCTGCCGATTACCCTTGAGCAGGAATTTGCCCACGTCGCCCTCGCGCCCGCCGGAGAGCACGATCACTCCCTTGGCGTGTTCAGCAAGCCAGCCCTTGTCGATCACCGGGCGCCCCTGCAGATGCCCACGCTGATAACCACGGGAGATAAGCAGGGTAATGTTCTGGTAACCCTCGTTATCCATGGCCAGCAAGGTAAGATGAAACTGCTCATCCCCCAGCTCATCGCTCTGCACCCAGAAGTCAGCCCCAACGATGGGTTTGATCCCCTTGCCGTGGGCAGCGCCGTAGAAACGCACCAGACCACACATGTTCATCTGATCGGTCAGCGCTATCGCCGGCATGTTGTCGGCCGCAGCCGCCCCGACGATGGGGTTGATCTTCTGCAGGCCATCGACCATGGAGAAGTCGGAGTGGACTCGCAGGTGGATAAAACGGGGATCAGCCATTGTTATCTCCTCTTGCTGCTCAAACAACATGGCATGGTCTACTCGATGCCCAGTGCGCGGCGCACTGGTTTAAAACTTTTGCGATATTCGGGCAGCGGGCCACGCTCGGCCAAGATGGCGAGGTGTTCCGCTGTTGGATAGCCCTTATGGCGGGCAAAGCCATAGTCGGGATGGCGGCTGTCCAGCTCGATCATCTCAGCGTCGCGGGTCACCTTGGCAAGGATTGAAGCGGCACTGATGGCGGCCACTAGGCTATCACCCTTAACCACGGCGCGCGCCTCCATCGGCAAAGCCGGGCAACGGTTGCCATCGATAAACACCAGCTCGGGGGTGACCTTGAGCCCTGCCACGGCGCGCTGCATCGCCAGCATGGTGGCGTGCAGGATATTGAGCTCGTCGATCTCCTCCGGACTCGCGCGACCAATAGCCCAAGCGATCGCCTTCGCTCTGATCTCGTCAACCAAGGCGAGGCGCTTCTTCTCGGAAAGCTTTTTGGAGTCGGCCAGGCCAACAATGGGATTGGCGGGATCAAGAATGACCGCAGCGGTGACCACATCCCCCACCAAGGGGCCACGGCCCACTTCGTCCACACCGGCAACCAGCTTATCGTCAGGAATATCGATCATCATCATGTCGCCTTAAATCAAAACAAGGGAGTTCGGCTCGAATCGCCAAGCATACTCGAACGATTCCATTCAATAGGTTGGTTGGGTCAGCATTCGGCGACACAGCGAGATGCTCATCCGATAACAGCACGGTGCGGCTAATCGAACCGAGGGCGGCTACCTGCCAAGCAACTCGGCGACCGCTTCGGCGGCCTGCACGTCAGCATTGCAGCGGATCTGTTGATGAAGATCGGTGAAGGTGTTGATAAGCACACTGTTATCATGCTCGAAATACTTGCTCACCTCTTCCACCAGATTGTCGGGAGTGCATTCGTGCTGGATCAGCTCCGGCACCAACATACGGCCAGCGAGCAAGTTGGGCAGCGAGACAAACTCGGTTTTCACCAGGCGCTGAGCCAGCCAGTAGCTAAAGGGTTTGAGCTTGTAGCCCACCACCATCGGCTTTTTCACTAGCATTGCCTCAAGGGCCGCGGTGCCAGAGGCCAGCATCACTACGTCGGCAGCGATCATTGCCTCACGGCCCTGCCCTTCCAGCAGCACCATGTCGAGACCTGGCGCTACCTCTGCCTTGATAGCCATAAACTGCTCGCGCCGTTTCTGGTTGACCAGCGGCACGATAAAACCGAGATCGGGGTAGCGCACCGTCAGGTGTTTGCACGCTTCGAGAAACAGGGGGGACATAAAGCCGACTTCGGCGTGGCGGCTGCCCGGTAGGACCGCCAGCCAGCGGCGATTGGCATCGATACCGAGATTACGACGCACGGCAGCCTGATCCGGCACCAGCGCAATGTCATCCGCCATGGTGTGACCCACAAAGCGGCAAGGGGCGTCGAAACGGTCGTAGAAGGCTTTCTCGAACGGCAGGAAGGCGAGCACCATGTCGGTGGCGGCCTTGATCTTGTGAATACGGTTCTGGCGCCAGGCCCACACCGAGGGGCTGACATAGTGAACCGTTTTGATGCCTGCTCGCCGCAGTTTCAGCTCCACCCCGATATTGAAATCCGGTGCATCCACGCCGATGAAAATATCGGGCGGATTGGCAATAAAGTGGCGCAGCAGTTCGCGACGGACCTTGAGAATACGCGGCAGACGGCCCAGCACCTCGGTGATCCCCATGACGGAGAGCTCTTCCATCTCGAACAACGCCTTGACGCCGAGAGCCTGCATTCGCGGCCCGGCAATCCCTTCAAACTGCGCATCCGGGTAGCGGGCTTGCAGCTCGCGTACCAGACCGGCAGCCAGAATGTCGCCGGAGACTTCTCCGGCGACGATACCGATGCGGATCTTGTTGGAAACCGGATCAGGCACGGATGATCCCGCGCTCGTTGTCTTTGAGGAAATCCACGTAGGGCTGAACTGCTGGCTCACTTTGCGCCATCTCGATCAGGACGGGTAGCACCTCTTCGATGGTCTTGCCGGAGCGGAAGATCTCTTTGTAGGCACGCTTGACAGCGGAGATGGCTTCCGCGCTGAAACCACGGCGACGCAATCCTTCGGAGTTAACCCCGAACGGCTTGGCATAGTTGCCAGCGGCCATCACATAAGGCGGCACGTCCTTGTTCAGAGCGGCGCAGCCACCAACAAAGGCGTGGGAGCCAACGCGACCAAACTGGTGAATAGCGGAGAGACCACCAAAGATCACGAAATCGCCAATCACCACGTGGCCTGCGAGGGTCGCGTTATTGGCGAAGATGCAGTGGTCACCGATGATGCAGTCGTGGGCCACGTGGACGTTGACCATGAACAGGTTACCGCTGCCCACCTTGGTCAGAGATTGATCCTGAATGGTGCCACGGTGCACGGTACAGTTCTCACGAATGACGTTGTTATCGCCAATTTCGAGGAAAGTACGCTCATTAGCGTACTTCTTATCTTGGCAATCCTCACCAATCGAGGTGTGCTGGAAGATCTTGTTACCACGACCAATCTTAGTCGGGCCCTTGATCACCACATGGGAGCTAACCCAAGTGTTGTCGCCAATTTCTACCTCGGCGCCGATGACAGAAAAGGGGCCTATTTCAACCCCTTTACCGATCACGGCAGACTCATGGACGATAGCAGTATCGTGAATGATGGCAGTCTGATCGATCACGTGTGTTAAACCTCGCGTTTGGCGCACATCAACTCGGCAGTACAGACTACTTCACCGTCGACAGTAGCAACACCGGTGAACTTGGCAATACCGCGACGCTCTTTCAGGAACTCCACGTCGAGCACCAGCTGATCACCGGGTCCGACCGGGCGCTTGAAGCGAGCGTTGTCGATGGAGGCAAAATAGTAGAGTTCGTTGGGAGACGGCTTACCCACCATGGTAAAGGCCAAGATGCCGGTGGCTTGCGCCATCGCTTCGAGGATCAATACACCTGGGAATACCGGCTTGGCTGGAAAGTGTCCCTGAAAGATTGGCTCGTTAAACGAAACATTTTTGATAGCACGCAAGGTTTTGCGTTCATCACTGATTTCGTAGTTTTCAACCTTATCCACCATCAGAAACGGATAACGGTGGGGCAGCAGATCCATGATCTCTTGGATCCCTAAACTCTTTTTTTCTGTAGTCAAAACAGTACCCTATACCAATCGTGATTATTCTTGTTCCAACTGTTTCTCAAGCTTGCTTAACCGCTTGTGCATCTCTTCAATGCGCATAACTCGGGCGGCGGTCTTGCGCCACTCTTTGTTGGTTTGCAAAGGAATACCAGAAGAGTAAACACCGGGCTCGGTGATGGGTCGCATCACCATGGCCATGCCGGTTACAGTGGCTTGGTCGCAGATTTCCATATGCCCGTTAAAGACCGAAGCGCCGCCAATGATACAGTACTTGCCTACCTTGAGACTACCCGCCATCACAGTAGAACCCGCCACGGCGGTGCCGTAGCCAATTTCCACGTTGTGGGCGATCTGGCATTGGTTGTCGATGATGACGTTGTCAGCGATGCGGGTATCTTCCAACGCACCACGGTCAATGGTGGTGCAGGCACCGATCTCGACTCGGTTGCCAATGGTCACACCACCGAGCTGGGGGATCTTGATCCATTCACCACGTTCGTTGGCATAACCGAAACCATCTGCACCGATCACTGTGCCGGATTGAACCAGACAGTCAGTACCCATGGTCACATGGTGATAAAGGGTAACGTTGGCCCATAGCCGAGAGCGCGCTCCCAGCCGAGTATGCTTGCCAACAAAACAACCTGGGCCAATGCGTACATCGTCACCCAGTACCACACCGGATTCGATGACTGCATTGGCACCGATAGCGACTCTCTCGCCCAGTTGGACATCTGCCGCGATAACAGCACTCGGATGGATATCCGTGGCCGGTTGCGGAGTAGTGTCGAGCAGTTGAGCTACCCGAGCAAAACCCACATAGGGGTCTTTGAGCACCAGAGCATTGGTGGGACAAAATGGCAAATCCGCCTCTGTAATGAGCACTGCGGTCGCCTTGCTCTGCTCCAGATAAGCACGGTACTTTTTGTTGGAGAGAAAGGTAATATCTCCCTCCCCAGCCTTTTCCAGTGTCGCTACCTTGCGGATTTCCAAGGTTCCATCGCCATGGATCTCGGCCCCCAGTTGCTGAGCCAGCTGTGCGAGAGTAAATGCCATCAATTAGTTGCTCTTGCTTACCTGAGAAATGACTTGAGCGGAAATATCCAGCTTGCTGCTCGCATAGGGCGCGGCATTGCGGTCCAGCACCAGATCGTAGCCATTGCTCTTAGCAATAGAGTCGATAGCAGCCTGCACCTTGGTCAGGATCTTATTGCGCTCTTCGGACTGACGGCGACCGTTGTCCTGCTCAAACGCCTGACGCTTCTGGTTGAATTCCACTTGTAACTTAGCGAGCTTTTCTTGACTCTGCTTCTTCTGCTCAGCGCTCATGAAGGATTCATCCTTCTTGAACTTTTCAACCAGTTTCTGGCCGTCAGCCTCCAGCTTTTGTAACTCGCGCATGCGTGGTTCAAATTCGCCTTTTAGCTTGGTCGCCACAGCTTCACGCTGGGGCAACTTTTGGAACACTTCACCCATATCAACCACGGCAATTTTAGTCTCAGCAAAAGCAGACCCAATACCGGCAGCCATCAGTGCAAAGCTCAACCCAGCTACTTTCAACGCTTTATTCACACTTACTCCTTGGTCCCTCGTGGTGAGGGCTACCTGATTTACGCGACTAAGTAAACGGCGTGATTGCCGTCTTGTTACTGTGTGGGGGCACCCTAAGCCCCCATCATTCCCTTCCCCACTAAGTGAGTCGGAGAAAACGGATTAGAACGTACGCCCGATATTAAATGAGAAGAACTCGGTTCGGTCGCCCTCGTATTCTTTAATGGGTTTAGCCAAGGCAAAGACGAGCGGCCCCATCGGTGATAGCCACTGCAGTGAAACCCCCGCTGACACACGAACATTGGCAGGATCTGAGTAATCTTGGCTCAAGTAATTGCAGTTAGAACCACTTGCACAAGCATAGTTACCATTAGCGAACTCGGTACTCCAGACGCTACCTGCATCGATAAATGCGGTGGTACGGATCTGTGGGCGATAGGTCTCAGAGACAAACGGAGTAGGGAAGACCAGCTCGAAGGAGGCGACCGCCAAGGCGTTACCACCAACAGAGGTGTCAGAGCCTTCGTAGTAGCCTGTTTTACTCGGAATACATGCATCGCCAACACAATCCTGAGGAGGCTTGTTATAGGTAGCATAAATAGCCTTGGGACCAATGGTGTTGCTCTTAAAGCCCCGCACCGTATCGAAACCACCAGCATAGTAATTCTCAAAGAAGGGCAGCATGGTGTTATCACCATACCCAGTGCCGTAAGAGACACGGCCCTTACCAATCATGACCCAGTTGTGATCTGCATCCAGTGGGTAGTAATGAGCATCTTCAGCAGAGAGCTTGTAATACTGCAGCTCCATACCTGGGATGGTCACCTTGGCATTGAGGCGCTGACGGTCGCCGGCAGTGGGGAACATGCCCTTATTAAGGGTTGATCGAGTCCAACTTGCCGTCAGGTCAACGGTCACGAAGTCTAAGTTAGCGCCATCTTGTGAGTAGAGGTTCCAGAACTCATCCAATTGGGCGGACTGGCGACTGTCATTCCATTGATCCCAGCAAAATGAAGAATTTGTTTCATTGTCTTTTAGACACTGTTGGTAGCTGTTTGCATTAAACGTGGGGCGACTCAGCTTGGTACTCTCGATGCCAGTACTGAAATCCAGTCGATTGTATTCATTGACTGGAAAACCACTAGAAAGCCGGAAGCCTACCGTCTCATTTTCATAGGACACAATATCAGCATCGTCAGCACGGAATTGGTTGTAGTAAACCCGGCCACCCAAACTGATCCCATCAACGGTGAAATAGGGATCGTTGTAACTGAGGTCAATATTCTTGGAGTAGTCATTGGTACTGGCACTAATAGCGACTTTCTTACCCGTACCCATGAAGTTATCTTGAGAGATGCCCGCTTGAAGACTAAGACCTGACTCAGTGCCATAACCAATACCCGCATTAATGGAACCGGCTGGCTGCTCTTTGACTTTAAAATCAAGATCTACTAAGTCATCACTGCCCGGCACCCGCTTGGTCTCAACTTCTGCGGACTCGAAATATCCAAGGCGATTAAGGCGATCTTTTGATTGCGCTACGTTATCAGAAGAGAGCCAAGTCCCCTCCATTTGGCGCATTTCACGGCGCAGCACTTCATCTTCCGTGGTCACGTTGCCGCTAAAGTTAATGTTACGAACATAAACCCGTGGACCGGGCTCGATATTCACAATCAACTCTACTTCTTTGCTCTCATCATTAATTTGCGGGAAGGTCACCACTTTCGGATAGGCATAGCCATAGCGACCGAGGAATTTAGATAGTACCTCTTCGGTATGAGTCACCTGGCTCGCGGAGTAGGTTGTACCAGCTTTGATGGGGATAAGCTCTCTCATCTCACTACCACGGTCGATAAGATCGCCCTTAACCTGAATCCCAGAGACCTTGTATCGCTCCCCTTCTTTGATGTTGAGAGTCACATAGACACCCTTTTTATCTGGGGTCATCGAAACTTGAGTGGACTCTTGCTGAAAGCGAATATAGCCACGATCCATGTAGTAGGAGCGCAGGGTCTCGATATCACCGGCCAGTTTCTGCTTTTGATAACGCTGATCAGCGGTGAAGTTCCACCATGGCACTTCATCGCGCAGAGAGAGTTGGGCGATCAGCTTCTCTTCAGGGAAGACACTGTTACCGACAATATTAATCTGCTGGATTTTGGCTGCCTGACCTTCAACGAAGGTGAACTTCAGGTCAACCCGATTACGTGGTAATGGCGTAACAATCGCTTTGACTTTGGCCGAGTATTTACCCACGCCATAGTAGAAATCTTCTAATCCCTTCTCTAGGGAGCTCAACACGGTACGATCTAAGGGATCGCCTACACGGATACCAGAAGAGTCGAGACTTTGGGTCAGCTGCTCTTCTTTTATATCCTTGTTGCCAGCAAACTCAATGCTGGAGATAGTCGGGCGCTCCTTGACCATGACCTGCAGTATTTGGCCATCGCGATAGACTTTTACATCCTCGAAGTTGCCAGACGAGTAGAGCTTTTTGATGGCGCTCGCCAAGCTCACCGTATCAACCGTATCACCGACACGGATCGGCAGATTCAACAACGCGGCACCCAATGTCACCCGTTGTAATCCGTCGACCTGAATATCTTGCACCACAAAAGAGGCAGGGGCCGCTTGGGCCAAGAAACTGGCACCCAGCAGGCAACTCAATACCAATGCTTTGTTAACAGCCATTTTGTTCTTATGTGTCCTTGTTGATGCTCTTGCCTCAAAGGCGAGCGAAATCGTTAAACAACGCAATACCCATCAATAACATCAGAATGGCTGCACCAATCCTGAAACCGACTTCCTGTACTTTTTCCGATACTGGTTTACCTCTGACCGCTTCGATGCAGAAATAAACGAGATGGCCACCATCAAGTACCGGAAGAGGAAACAAATTGATGATCCCCAAATTGACACTGATCAGTGCCAGAAAACTCAAGAAATAGACCAACCCATAATCAGCACTGCTACCCGCTCCTTTAGCAATCGAGATGGGCCCACTTAGGTTGTCTAGTGAAACAATGCCGCCTATCAGCTTACCGATCATATCAAAGGTCAGAGTGATCAGGCTCCAACTCTTCTGGGCAGCCTGCCACAGCGCTTGGAAAGGCCCATACTGTAACAGAATTCGATATTCATCCGGTAATGGAACTAACTCCGGTGATAAACCAACAAAGCCAACCTGTTTGCCTTGAACCGTTTTCTCATCAGGCGTCAATGTTAAGGACAATGTCTGTCCATCACGTGCCACCTCAAGCAGCAGCGTTTCACCAGGAGCCTGTTGCACTCGTTCAACAAATTGCTGCCACTCAGTGATGCTCTGCCCTGCTAGGGTGAGGATTTTATCGCCAACCAAGACGCCGGCCCGCTCACTAGCACTATTGGCAACCACCGCAGAGACCACTGGCAACGCTTTGTTCCCGAGCGGAATAATACCAAGGCTAGCTATCGGCGACTGTTTATCTGGATCAAAGACCCAACTCTGTAGCGATAGCTCTTTGTCGGTGACATAGCTGGTGTGCGGCGTTTTTAGTGTGAGGGTGACGGAACTGTCGCCCAAATGACTAATGAGAGCGTAAGTCACACTTTCCCAATCACCGGTCTCTTGGTTACCCACCCCCACAATCTCCATGCCTGGGGTAATCCCCGCTGCGGCAACGATGGAGGCAGGACGCACCTCACCTATTACGGGTTTGACGCTGGGCACCCCGATGATAAACATCAACCAAAGGGCAAACAGGGCGAACACAAAATTGGCCATGGGGCCTGCCGCCACAATTGCCATCCGCGCCCAGACACTTTTGTGATTAAAAGCATACTGCTCGTCACCGGGCTTGAGTTCATCGACTCGACCGTCAAGCATCTTGACGTAACCACCGAGGGGGATCAGTGCCAGCACATATTCGGTGCCATCTTTGCCCATTTTGCGCCAGAGCGCTTTGCCAAAACCGATAGAAAAACGTTCAACCCGCACACCACAGCGACGGGCAACCCAGAAATGACCGAACTCATGTACCGCCACTAACAACCCAAGCGCAACAATAAAGGCGCCCATATTCCACAACACACCGCCCATCAGCCGAGCTCCTTAATCAGGTGGTGAGCACGCTCTCTGGCCATCTCATCCAACACCAGCAAATCGTCTAACGATCCCACAGCACTGCTTTCAAATGCCAACATCACGGCTTCATTAATCCTAGAAATATCCATAAAACCGATCCGAGTGCTTAAAAAAGCAGCCACGGCCTCTTCATTAGCCGCATTCAGCGCGGTCGTGGCAGCTTGCCCTTGTTGGCACGCATTGATAGCCAGTGCCAAATTGGGATAACGCGCATAATCGGGTCGAATGAAGCTGAATTCTCCGACAGTGAAAAAGTCCAATGGTTCCACACTAGAAGAGATTCGGGCGGGGTATGCCAGTGCATGAGCAATAGGAGTACACATGTCAGGATTACCCAATTGGGCTAACACTGAGCCATCCTTGTACTGCACCATGGAGTGGATCACTGACTGCGGATGGATCACTACCTGGATCTGCTCGGGGGCGGCGTTGAACAGCCAACGCGCCTCGATATACTCCAATCCCTTGTTGATCATGGTGGCAGAGTCGACCGAAATCTTGGCCCCCATCGACCAGTTGGGATGAGCAATGGCCTGTGCAGGAGTCACCTTGCCCAACTCACTGATCTCGGTGTAACGAAACGGGCCGCCGGAACCGGTCAGCAAAATCTTGCTGACCCCTGCGGCAGCCAGATCGCAAAAACCGGGCTGACGCTGTACCTCGGTCGGCAGACACTGAAAAATAGCATTGTGTTCACTGTCGATGGGCAGCAGTTCGGCACCATGCTCGCGCACGGCCTCCATGAAGAAAGCACCGGACATCACCAATGCCTCCTTGTTGGCCAGCAAGATACGCTTGCCCGCACGTACCGCGGCCATGGTCGGGGCCAGACCGGCCGCCCCCACGATGGCGGCCATCACGCTATGGGCATCGGGATGGGCGGCCACATCGCACAGGGCGTCCACGCCCGCCATGACTTGGGTCGCACTGCCGTGGGTTTTGAGACCCGCAGCCAAGGCTCGGGCGGCATCCTCATCGACCATCACCGCAAAACGGGGGGAAAATTCAAGACAGTCCCGCAACATGGCATCCACGTTGCGGGCAGCGGTCAACGCCAAGACGTGCCAACTGCTTGGGTTATGGCGCAGCACTTTCAAGGTACTCTGACCGATGGAGCCGGAGGCCCCCAGAATAACCAGTGATTGCTGCATCACAACTCCTGACTCAGTAGCAGATAGCTGAGCAGAAATACCGGCAGCGCAGCGGTGAGACTGTCGATCCGATCAAGAATACCGCCATGGCCTGGTAGCAGGTTCCCAGAGTCCTTAATGCCCGCTTCGCGCTTGAACATGCTCTCGGTCAGATCACCCAGCACCGAGGCCAATACCGCTAACAGGGAGCAGAACAGCACGGTGAACATCTTGGCTGGCACAAATCCCATTGACCAGGTCACGCCGATGGCCAGCAGGCTGGCGGTAAAGAGGCCACCACACATCCCTTCGATAGTTTTGCCAGGACTGACGGCGGGCGCCAACTTGCGTTTACCGAATGCCTTGCCGAAAAAATAGGCGCCTGAATCGGCCGCCCACACAAGGCCCATCACGAACAACAGGATCCAAGCCCCCATCATGGGATCGTGATAAAAGTTGTAGCCACGGATCGCTACCAGTGACCAGAAAAAAGGGACCAAGGTGACCAGCCCAAACAGCGACTTAAGCCAAGTGGAAGATCGCCATAGCTCAGCGCTGCGAGGATAACGCAGTACTAATAGCAGACCGAGTAACCACCAGCTAACCGCACACCAGAGCACGCCGATGACGATGGGGTGCAGATGGGGCGTCCAGAGTTGATCGACCGGCAACCCTAACAGGCTTGCGCCAAGCAACAGACAAAACCCTAAGGGCAGCCACTGCGACGAACCGGTAGCAACAAATCCCCCCCACTCGCGGCTGGCTAACAGAAAAATTAACGCAGCCAACAAGGCAAAAAACTTCAGTGGTAGAAAAAAAAGCGCCCCAAGCACTAAGGGGATCAACATCAAAGCAGTAATAATTCGTTGTTTTAGCAAAAGAAACCTCTCTCTTGGGAGCGGGGTTTAGCCGATCTGCTGCTCGGCGATAAGTTCCCGTATCTGTTCACCCGTGCAACCGAAGCGACGCTCTCGGGCAACGAACGAGGCGACAGCCTCACTGAACTCAGCCTCGTTGAAATCGGGCCACAATACCGGGGTAAAGTAGAGCTCCGCATAAGCGAGCTGCCACAGCACAAAATTACTGATCCGGTGATCGCCACCCGTTCGGATTAACAGGTCCACCGGGGGTAAATCAGCCATGCAGAGGTAACGCTCTAACATCGCCTCATCGACCTGCTCAGCATCTAACTCACCACGTGCCACCGCATGAGCCAGCTTACGCGCCGCCTGGGTGATATCCCACTGACCGCCATAGTTGGCAGCAATATTAAGGGTCAGCCCCTGATTATCGGCAGTCAGCGCCTCCGCCTTGGCAATCTTGGCCTGCAAACGTTCACTAAAGCGCGCAGTATCACCGATAACTCGCAGCCGGATCCCATTTCGGTGAAGTTTGCCCACTTCTCGGCCTAGCACTGTCATGAAAAGTTCCATCAGGGCATTCACTTCCCCTTCTGGACGACGCCAGTTTTCGCTGGAGAAGGCAAACAGCGTCAGCGCTTCAATCTTGGCCCGAGCTGCAAAGGTAACGGCTTCACGAACCGATTTGACGCCAGCCTTATGTCCGTAGACTCGCAGCTTGCCGCGATTTTGGGCCCAACGCCCGTTGCCATCCATGATAATGGCGACGTGACGGGGCAAAGATGAGTTGGCACAATCACCCAACGTAGCCAACAGCGACATGGTTTTCTCCCACAAAGACAAAAACGCCGTGCAGGGGCACTACACGGCGCTCGTAATATACCTTTCAGACGCTTAGATTTCCATTAGCTCCTTTTCCTTGCCGGCAAGGGCCTCATCGACCAGCTTGACGTAGGCGTCGGTCAGCTTCTGAATCTCTTCTTGGGCGCGACGATCGTCATCTTCAGAGATCTCTTTTTCTTTGAGCAACGCTTTTAGGTCGGCATTCGCATCACGACGAATGTTACGTACCGCAACACGGGCGTTCTCTGCTTCACCACGCACAATCTTGGTCAGGTCACGGCGACGCTCTTCGGTCAGCGGTGGCAGTGGTACCCGCAGGGTCTGGCCATTACTTGACGGGTTCAATCCCAGATCAGAAGTGAGGATCGCCTTTTCTACTGCCTGGATCATCGAACGATCGAAAATAGAGATAGAGAGGGTACGCGCATCTTCAGCCACCACGTTAGCGAGCTGCTTGAGCGGGGTAGCGGCGCCGTAATATTCAACTTGGATACCATCGAGCAAGCTGGGATGAGCACGGCCAGTACGGATCTTGGACATTTGAGTCTTGAGCGCTTCGACACTCTTACCCATGCGCTCTTTGGCGTCGTTTTTAATCTCGTTGATCACAGTGGTTTTCCTTTTAGCAAAGGAGCCGTTACACGGCCCATATCAATCTTATTTACTGACGTGGTGGATCAGAGTGCCTTCCGGCTCGCCCATGATGACGCGGCGCAGTGCACCTGGCTTGTTCATGTTAAATACGCGGATTGGCAGATCGTGGTCGCGGGCCAGAGTAAAGGCAGCAAGATCCATCACTTTGAGTTCTTTTTCAAGCACTTCCTCGTAACTGAGCTCTTGGCACAGCACCGCATCAGGGTTCTTAACCGGATCGTCGGTAAACACCCCGTCAACCTTGGTCGCCTTCAACACCACATCAGCTTCAATTTCGATCCCACGCAAACACGCGGCAGAATCGGTCGTAAAGAAAGGATTGCCGGTGCCAGCAGAGAAAATAACGACTTTACCAGCACGCAACTGGCTGATGGCCTCAGCCCACACATAGGAATCACAGATCCCCTGCAAGGAGATAGCCGACATCAGACGAGCATTCACATAAGCACGATGCAACGCATCACGCATGGCCAGACCGTTCATCACCGTCGCCAGCATGCCCATGTGATCGCCCACCACGCGGTTCATGCCCGCTTTGGCAAGGCCAGCCCCACGAAACAAGTTACCACCACCGATGACCAACCCGACCTGAACCCCCAGCTCAACCAGTTCCTTGATCTCTTGGGCCATCCGATCGAGCACCGCAGGGTCAATGCCAAACCCCTCGGTTCCTTGCAGGGCTTCACCACTTAATTTCAGAAGAACACGTCTGTATGCAGGCTTGGGATTGGTACTCATGTCACTGATTCCTGGTCATATAAAGACCGCGACATAAGTCGCGGTCTGGGGAAACGGAAAAACCGGTTCGATTAGGCCTTCTGAGCGGCCGCGATTTGGGCTGCAACTTCAGCAGCGAAATCGGTCTCTTGCTTCTCGATGCCTTCGCCCACTTCGAAACGGGTGAAGGAGACAACGTCAGCGCCTTCTTTCTTCAGCAGCTCGGCAACGGTCATGGAAGGATCTTTCACGAACGGCTGACCAGTCAGGGAAACCTCACCGGTGAACTTCTTCATGCGGCCTTCAACCATCTTCTCGGCGATATCTTTCGGCTTACCGGAGTTGATGGCGATATCGATCTGAATTTCACGCTCTTTGGCAACAACTTCAGCAGACACGTCTTCTGGCTTGACGAATTGCGGGCTGTTAGCAGCAACGTGCATGGCCAGATCTTTGGCCAGATCGGCAGAACCACCCGTCAGCTTGGTGATAACACCAATGCGGGAACCGTGCACGTAGGTGCCTAGGTTGTCACCTTCAACCAGCATCACGCGACGCAGGTTCATGTTTTCACCGATCTTAGCGATCAAGTTGGTGACGGTCAGCTCGATAGACTCGCCATTGCCGAAATCTGCCGCTTTGAGGGCGTCGATGTCAGCAATCTTCTGAGTAGCTGCAATGTCAGCGATCTTCTGGCCCATTGCCATAAAGCTGGCATCTTTGGCGACGAAGTCGGTCTCACTATTGAGCTCGATCATGGCAGCAACGTTGCCTTCGGTGCGAGCAAAAATAACGCCTTCAGCGGCGATACGGCCCGCTTTCTTGGCGGCTTTGGCCTGACCGGATTTGCGCATATTCTCAATTGCCAGCTCGATATCACCAGCAGCTTCTTCCAGTGCTTTTTTGCAATCCATCATGCCAGCGGCAGTGCGCTCGCGCAGTTCTTTTACCAGGGCGGCAGTAACGTTAGCCATGTTCAGTATCCTCGGTCTTGAATTGACAAGAAACAGGGGCCACAAGGGCCCCTGCTAACCAATTACATCAGCTTGGTTAATAAGGGCTTTACAGTCCTTATCAATTACTCAGCTTCAACGAAGCCATCTTGTTCAGCTTGAACTACGATGTCCTGCTCGCGAGCTTCCAGTACGGTGTCAGCAGCTGCGTTCAGGTACAGGTTCACAGCACGGATAGCATCGTCGTTACCCGGGATGACATAGTCAACGCCGTCCGGGTTGGAGTTGGTATCAACGATGGAAACGACCGGGATACCCAAGTTATTGGCTTCTTTGATAGCGATGTGCTCGTGGTCGGCATCGACAACGAACAGAACGTCAGGCAGGCCGCCCATGTTCTTGATACCACCCAGGCTCTTCTCCAGCTTTTCCATTTCGCGAGTACGCATCAGCGCCTCTTTCTTGGTCAGCTTGTCGAAGGTACCGTCTTGGCTCTGGGTTTCCAGATCTTTCAGGCGCTTGATAGACTGACGAACGGTTTTCCAGTTGGTCAGCATACCGCCCAGCCAGCGGTGGTTTACATAGAACTGGTCGCAACGCTCAGCGGCATCTTTTACGGCTTCAGACGCGGCACGCTTGGTACCAACGAACAGCACCTTACCTTTCTTGGCAGCTACGGAGCTGATGAAGTTCATGGCATCGTCAAACATCGGAACGGTTTTTTCCAAGTTGATGATGTGAACCTTGCTACGGGCACCGAAGATGTAGGATTTCATTTTCGGGTTCCAGTAACGAGTCTGGTGACCGAAGTGAACGCCGGCTTGCAGCATGTCGCGCATAGAAACTTTAGCCATTTTATACCTCTGTATGGGGTTAGGCCTCCACACATCCCATATAACCGACCCGTTAAGGCACCCCGGCATATGTGTCGATGTGTGTGTGTTATGAGTTAGGGTGATGAAATAAAGAAGTCTCCTCCTCCATTCCGGCGCGCTTTATACCATAACTTTGCCAAGGACACCACCGATGGCAGCAGGAAATAACGCCAGAGGCGCACATCGTTAACCACCACCTCACCTCATTTAATCTCGCAATAACAATCACGCTGGAAGTAAGCGGGGGTTGCAGATAAAATTTCGGCCTGATTACAGACGCATCTATTTTCATTACCTGATTGCTGCTCCCTATCACTGCTAGGCTATCAGGCCGCACGAGAGATCCCATGTCGATTCAAATCAAAACGCCGGAAGAAATTGAAAAGATGCGCATCGCAGGTCAATTGGCCGCCGATGTGCTGGTCATGATTGCGCCCCATGTCAATGCTGGCGTCACCACTGATGAGCTCAACACCCTCTGTCACAACTACATCGTCGAAGTGCAGCAAGCGGTTCCAGCCCCGCTGAACTACCACGGGTTTCCCAAGTCCATCTGCACCTCGGTCAATGAGGTGATCTGCCATGGCATCCCCAATCATAAAAAGCTACGGGAAGGAGACATCGTCAACCTCGACATCACGGTGATCAAGGACGGCTACCATGGCGACACCTCCGCCATGTTTATCGTGGGTACGACCACGCCACTGCGTCGTCAACTTTGCAAAGTGGCACAAGAGAGCCTCTACGCGGCGATTAAGCGTGTGCGTCCTGGCCTGTGTATTACGGAGGTCGGCGCGGTGATCCAGCCCATCGTCGAGCAAGCGGGATTTTCGGTGGTGCGCGACTACTGCGGCCACGGCATTGGTGCCCAGTTCCATGAAGAGCCGCAGATCCTCCACTACCGCAACAGTGGGAAACTGGAACTCAAAGCAGGCATGTGCTTTACCATCGAACCCATGGTCAACAGCAAAAAGTATCACTGTAAAGTCAATCCCAAAGATGGCTGGACCGTGACCACCAAGGATGGCGGCGACTCCGCCCAGTGGGAGCACACCCTGCTCGTCACTGAGGATGGCTGCGAAGTGCTGACGCTGCGCCCCGATGACACCATCGACCGAGTGATCAAGCACAGTTAACGCATTAACCCCAGCATAGTGCTGGGGTTTATTTTTCTGACATCCCCATCATGGTGTGAATACCAACACACCCCACAACAGCATGAGATGCCATGGACGCCAGCCTGCTTTCCCCTCACCAGCTGCCCGATGATCAACTCACTCGCGAGAACTGCAGGGCACACCTGAGCCGCTTTCTTAGCTGGCTACACGCTCGTTTTGACGCTGGCGATAACATCATCGAGCTCGTCACCACCCGCAGTGGCTATATGGACCAACTGCTGACCAGGCTTTGGCAACATTTTGGCTTAGATAGCACCGACCTGACCCTGATCGCCGTTGGCGGCTATGGCCGGGGCGAACTCCACCCTCACTCGGATATTGACCTGCTGTTGCTCTATGAAGGGGAGGAGCTAGATGAGGTGTTGGGGCTGCGCATTGGCGAATTTATTGCGCTGTTGTGGGATCTCAAACTGGAGATAGGTCAGGCGGTGCGCAACGTGGCGGAGTGCATTGAGCAAGGCAAGGCCGATATCACGGTAGCCACTAACCTGATTGAGGCTCGCTATATCACCGGCCGTCGAGCAGGTTTTTTGCAACTCCAAGCCGCCACCAACCCAGCCCATTTCTGGCCAAGCGAAGCGTTCTTTCGTGCCAAACGCCACGAGCAAGCACTGCGCCATCAACAGTTTCTCGGCACCGCCTACAAACTAGAGCCTGATATCAAAAGCAACCCTGGTGGCCTGCGTGATATCCAAACCCTAACGTGGGTGGCACGCCGCCACTTTGGCGCTACCACCCTGTTTGAAATGACCAGCCATGGTTTTCTCAACCGCGCCGAGTATCGCGAACTGCTCGACAGCCAAAACTTTCTCTGGAAAGTCCGCTTTGCCCTGCACATCGCCATCAACAAGGGCGACAATCGCCTGCTGTTTGATCGCCAACGCACCGTGGCCCAGATGCTGGGGTTTGAGGGCCAAGGACATGCCCCTGTCGAGCAGATGATGAAGCGTTTTTATCAAACGGTGCGGCGGGTCGCTGAACTCAACGAGATGCTGCTGCAACTGTTTGATGAGGCGATCCTCGGCAACAGTGCCATGGATGTGCGCCGTCTCTCCGACGAGTTCCAGCTGCGCGGCCGCCTCATCGATGCGGTGGATTCCGAACTGTTTGGCCGCGAGCCCGCCGCCATTTTGCGCCTTTTCTACCAGATGGCCCAACATGCCGACATAGTAGGTATCCACTCCGCCACCTTGCGTCAACTGCGCGAGGCGCGGCGTAAGCTCAACTGCTGGCTGCAAGATTTACCCGAGTGTCGGCGTCTGTTTATGGCGCTGTTACGCCATCCAGACGGGATTGGACTGCCGCTCACCCTGATGCACAAATATGGGATCTTGGCTGCCTATCTGCCGCAATGGAATCTGATTGTCGGCCAGATGCAATTTGATATGTTCCATGCCTATACCGTCGATGAGCACACCCACCGGCTACTGAAAAATCTTCACCGCTTCCCCAACGCCGCCAGCCGCCAGAGCCACCCTCTCTGCTACGAGGTGTTCACTCGGCTACGTAAGCCAGAGCTACTGAGCATCGCCGCCCTGTTTCACGATATTGCCAAAGGGCGGCGCGGCGATCACTCCGAGCTGGGCGCCGTCGATGCGCTGGAGTTCTGCCAGCTACATGACCTTGACCGCTATGAAAGTCGGTTAGTCGCTTGGCTGGTGCGCCACCACCTGCTGATGTCAGTAACCGCCCAGCGCCGCGACATTTATGATCCCGATGTCGTGACCGAATTTGCCCAAAAGGTGCGTGATGAGCAGCACCTCGATCTGCTCTATTGCCTCACCGTCGCCGATATTTGTGCCACTAATGACACCTTATGGAATGACTGGAAGGGGACCCTGCTGCGAGAGCTCTATTTCGCCACCCAAAAGGCCCTGCGCCAAGGGCTGGAAAACCCACCTGACGTGCGACTGCGGATCAGAGAGAACCAGCGTCAAGCGAAGCAGCTGCTCGCCCAGCGGGATGTATCAGAAGAGGCAATTAACCAACTATGGAGCGACTTTAAAGCCGACTATTTCCTGCGCCATAGCCCCGAACAGATTGCTTGGCACTGCCGCAAAATTATTGAACACGCAGACACCCCAGCCCCTTTGGTCATCATCGGTAAACAACCCACTCGCGGTGGCAGCGAGGTGTTTATCTACTGCCGTGATACACCGAACCTGTTTGCGACCGTTGCTGCGACCTTGGATCAGAAAAACCTCACTATCCACGATGCCCAAATCATGAACTCGCGCAGCAACTATGTGCTCGATACCTTCGTGGTCCTTGAACCGAGCGGAGAGCCCATTAGCCCTAACCGCACCACCGCCATCAAGCAAGCACTAGAAAGCGCGTTGCAAACGCCCAGTAAGCTGGTGCTACGCAGCAAGCCGCTGTCACGGCGTCATCGCCAGTTTAACGTACCGACTCGGGTGGTCTTTCTCCCTCACAAAGGGGAAAATCGCCACACCCTGATGGAGCTCACTGCCCTCGATACCCCAGGTCTCCTGGCGCGCATCGGCGCGGTGTTTCAGCAATGTGGCTTGTCACTGCATGCCGCGAAGATCGCCACCTTTGGCGAGCGAGTGGAAGACTTTTTCAGCCTAACCAGCCTCAACGGTGACCCGCTGACACTCGAGCAACAACAACAACTGGAAGCGCGGTTGGTCAGTCAACTCAACCCGCCACCCGCTGCGCCCGAGTGAGTTAATCTTGACTCAAAAGAAACCACCCTAACACCTTTTTCTCTATGCCAAACAATAGGTTGAGTGAGAAAAATGGACAAAATAACCACTAGCGGGAAGAAATCTACGCTTCCCCTTAAAAAGCACCAGAAAAGTGTGATACAACAAACCCCATTTTTTAAAGGAAACCTGTCATGATCGAGTTGCAAAAAATCATTGAGACGGCCTTCGAGCGCCGCGACACCATCACCCCAAGCACAGTGGATAGCGTCACCAAGTCTGCCATTTTGCAAGTCATCGAGCTGCTAGATGCAGGCACGGTACGAGTGGCCGAGAAAATCGCCGGTGAGTGGATCGTCCATCAGTGGCTGAAAAAAGCGGTACTGCTCTCGTTTCGTATTAACGATAACGGCATCATCAAAGGGGACGATGCCCAGTATTACGACAAGGTTCCCCTCAAGTTCGCCAACTACACCGAAGAGCAGTTCAAAGCCGCAGGGGTACGGGTAGTGCCGCCAGCGACCGCCCGTAAAGGGTCGTTCATTGCGCCCAACACGGTGCTGATGCCCTCTTATGTCAATATCGGCGCTTACGTTGACGAAGGCACCATGGTCGATACCTGGGCCACCGTGGGTTCCTGTGCCCAGATCGGCAAAAACGTCCACCTCTCTGGCGGTGTCGGCATCGGCGGCGTGCTGGAGCCACTGCAGGCCAACCCGACCATCATTGAAGACAACTGCTTTATCGGCGCCCGCTCCGAAGTGGTAGAAGGGGTGATCGTCGAAGAGGGCTCGGTGATCTCCATGGGCGTCTTCATCGGTCAATCGACCCGTATCTATGACCGTGAAACCGGCGAGATCCACTATGGTCGCGTACCGGCGGGCTCGGTAGTGGTGTCAGGCTCGCTGCCCTCCAAGTGCGGTAAGTACAGCCTCTATGCTGCAGTTATCGTCAAAAAGGTCGATGCTAAGACCCGCACTAAAGTCGGCATCAACGCCCTGCTGCGGGCTATCGACGACTAACCCGGCGACCTCAGCGACGGCCGTTTATCTGACGGTCAGTGCGCTAACCCGCTCGTCAACAACAAGGGGGAGGCTATCGCCTCCCCCTTGTTGCATGTGTAGCCCATCACTGCGGCCCCATCCCAAGCGGCATGATGGTGGCACTATGTGTCGAGCAGAACGTTGCTCATCTGCTTATCGGGTGTTAAGGCTGGCGGCAAAGTGCAGCATTCGCTCAAGCGGGATCAAGGCACGTAGCCGCAGCGGCTCTGCAACCTCGATCTCATGGTGGGCCGCAGGCTCGGTCAGCGCCGCTTTGACGGACATCAAGCCATTCATCGCCATCCACGGGCAGTGGGCACAGCTGCGACAGGTGGCACCCTCCCCGCCTGTTGGGGCGGCCACCATCTCTTTATCTGGGCAAGCCTGCTGCATTTTGTAAAAAATGCCGCGATCCGTTGCCACGATTAGTTTGCGCTGGGGTAGCGCTTTGGCGGCTTTGATCAATTGACTGGTAGAGCCCACCGCATCCGCCAACGCAATCACCGCCGCAGGTGACTCAGGGTGCACCAACACAGCGGCGTCAGGATGCTGGGTTTTCAGCTCATCAAGGGCCCGGGCTTTAAATTCGTCATGGACAATACAGTGCCCTTGCCAACGCAGCATCTGGGCACCGGTTTTTTTCTCGATGTAATCCCCCAAATGGCGATCTGGGGCCCAGATGATCTTCTGACCAAGGCTATCGAGATGCTCGACAACCTCAAGCGCAATACTGGAGGTCACCACCCAATCAGCGCGCGCCTTGACGGCCGCAGAGGTATTGGCATACACCACCACCACGTGGTCGGGGTTAGCATCGCAAAATGCTGAAAATTGATCAGCCGGACAGCCTAAATCGAGGGAACACTCGGCCCCTAAGGTTGGCATCAGGATCTGTTTGTGCGGGCTTAAGATCTTGGCGGTTTCCCCCATAAAGCGGACCCCCGCCACGATCAATGTGTCGGCCGGCTGATCGCGGCCAAAACGGGCCATTTCGAGGGAGTCACCCACAAATCCACCGGTTGCCTCAGCTAAGGCTTGGATCACGGGATCGGTATAGTAATGAGCTACTAATACCGCTTGGCGCGCCTCAAGCAGGGTGGTGATCTCTGCCACTAACGCCGTCTGCTGTTGCGCCGTTAAGGGGGTAGGCTTAACCGGAAAGGGATACTCCATATCCAACACCGGTGGAGGGACAACATGACTCATTGCGATGGTTCCATCAAAGCTCGTGAAGGTGGAAATTATACCCACAAGGCCCGCGCAAACCCATCATAAAACCACCCGTGAACCACGATAAAACTCAAACGAATACATCTTGTTAGCGACTCAGTGGCCTTGCTGACTATCATCCCTCCCTCTCCAGCGAAACGAAGCGGCATCGCCGCTTTCATTCTGGTATGGTGGCCCTTTTCCCCCTGTTGGCCAAAGGAAGTAGACCCATGTTCGAGCAGTTCCAATTCGAGAGATATGATGCCCTGATTTTTGATATGGATGGCACCTTGGTGGACTCTATGCCTCTGCATCTGGATGCGTGGCAGCAGACCAGTGCTGAGTTTGGCCTGCCTTTTGATCGGGCAGAGATCAACGAATATGGCGGGATCCCGACTCGCAAAATCGTACCGATGATCGCCAGTCAGCATGGTCTGACTATCGATGTGGAAGCGTTCACCCAGCGTAAAATCGCCCTTTACATGGAGAACATTAGCCGCGTGAAGGTCTTCCCTAACATGTGGGATCTCGTCAAACGCTATCACGGCAAGGTCGCGATGGGGATCGGCACTGGTTCGCCCCGTCAGCAAGCTGAGCTGATCTTAAAAAGTACCGGTCTTGATGCGTATATCTCGGTGGTGATCACGGCCGACGATGTGACTAACCACAAACCTCATCCTGATACCTTCCTCAAGGTGGCCGAGCAACTAGGAGCCACTCCTGCTAACTGCTTGGTATTTGAAGATACCCAGATTGGTATTCAAGCCGGCAAAGCCAGTGGCATGGCCACCATGCTGGCCACTGAAGGCCACTTGCAGCCGATCCTTTGAGTCAGCACATCAGTCAGACCCTCAGCAATAGAAAGGGGCCTATTCATTAGGCCCCTTTCTTTGTCTGTTGCGTGCTTAACGTGTTGGCGGTCAGCCCAGTAGACCAGCAAGCGCGATAGGCACAGAGGTGGCCAGCTCAAACTTGCTGTGCTCACCTAACTCTTGCTGAAACTCGCCTTCACTACGCAGTAACCCCAGCGCCTGACTCGGCGTCTGTGCCTTAATCGGATTGGTCAGGGCAACAAAGCCCTGATCCAGCAGTTGCTGGCGCTCGCCGCTGTAGCTGGGCAGGCTGGTATCAAGGTAGGTCAAGATGCCCTCGTGCTTGAAAAAGTGATAAGTCGCCATGGGTGTGCTCCGTAATGAAAAATCCACTTTAGCTGTGCTTGGCAACGGGATCACCTTGAAATGGAGACAAAAGAGGCTCAAATCACACTTCTGCTTGGCTCGGTGCCGCACCGCCGCCCAGACAACCGCCATTAGCGCGCGTTGGTTGACTCAAAAATTTTATCAGCCGACGCTTCGACAAACCCTGAATAGAGTGCGCCATCAGGCTGAGGGTAACGCAACGCAAACTCATAAAAACAGCTAGGAATGGGGTATACCCCATCACTGAACACCACCTCAGCCCGATCGGCCATGGTGGCTGATTGCTCCAACATCACTTGCGGGTCTCCCTTTACCTCACCGCCCGCACTGTTAAGCACGAACCCCGCCGCCTTCAGCGCCGCGTTGACTTGGTGCAGGGTATCGAAATTCGGCAATGTGTTGATATTCACCGTGAAGTGGTTGGCTCGATAACCCCACGCCGCCACCCACGCGGCGTATTCACTCTCCGCTAGCAGGGTCTGGTAGTCAGCGTAAGAGGCCTGCCAAGGGGCACCTGCGTAGAGAAATGCAGGGGTATCGGTCAGATGCTCAGGGACCTGCTCGGCCAGCTTGCGGATGATGGCCTGAGCCCCTGCAGAGAGCTCGTCGACCTTCAGCTCGCTGATAAACACCTTGGGTGCGTCCGGATCTTGGTGCTCGAAATGCTGGGCATAGAGCTTCTTAGCCTTGAACAGATACTCGCCTTTCTGCTCGTAACCGAGCGCCAGAAAGTGGCCAGCCAGCTTATCTAATCCCAGCGTGGGCAGATTGTAGGTGCGAAACGCCACGTGATCGTTGACGATGGGCTCGCCACCGCCCAGCAGAGTGTGCACCTTGGCGGCGCTTGGGGTCACCTGGAGGTAGTTGTCCCACAGATGACTGAACAGGGTGTCGATATCCTTTTGCATCTCTCTTTCCTTTGATTGTGGGTACAGATGGGGGCACCGCTGGGTGCCCCTGTTGTTATTAGAAGCGCAGGCCGGGCGACAGCTGATCCGGCATAGCCGCTTTGCTCTCTTCAACGGAAGCCACCGGGGATATGACACAGTAGTCGGCGGCGTTAAGCCATCTCTGCTACATTGGCATCCCCATTTGCTCTTAAAACGTCAAGCCAGGAGACAGCTGCTCCGGCATGGCGGCGTTGCTCTCTTCAACAGAAGCCACCGGATAGGCGCAGTAGTCAGCGGCGTAGTAGGCGCTCGCTCTGTGGTTACCGGAGGCGCCGATCCCCCCAAACGGCGCGGCACTGGAGGCGCCGGTGATGGGCTTGTTCCAATTAACGATGCCAGCACGGATCCGCTTAAAGAAGTGGTGCCAGTCCGCCTCCTTGTCACCCAGCAGACCCGCTGAGAGACCATAACGGGTGGCATTGGCCTGCTCGATGGCGGCATCGAAATCGTCGTAACGAATCAGTTGCAGCAGCGGGCCGAAGTACTCTTCGTCCGGCAGGGCACTGACGGCAGTCACGTCGATGATACCCGGCGAGACCAAGCCGGTGCCCGCTTTCAGGTGCTCAAGCACCAGCAGGCTCTCGCCAGCCAGCTGTTGCAGATTGGCTTGTGCCTCGACCATGGTTCGCGCCGCCTGCTCGCTTATCATCGAGCCCATAAAGGGCTGATCCACGTCGTCGTAATAACCGACCTTAATCTGGCTGACCACCTCGACCAGTCGCTTGACCAGCTCATCGCCCCGCTCGCCGCGCTCGACAAACAGACGGCGGGAGCAAGTACAGCGCTGACCGGAAGTGATGAAGGCCGACTGGATAATGGCATGCACCGCGCCGTCGATGTTGCTCACATCCTTGACGATCAGCGGGTTGTTGCCGCCCATCTCCAGCGCCAGGATTTTGCCCGGCTGGCCGGCAAACTGCTGATGAAGCAGATGACCGGTGCGGGAGGAGCCGGTGAAGAACAGGCCGTCGATAGCGGGATTGCCAGCCAACGCCTTGCCGGTCTCCACCTCCCCTTGCAGCAGAGTGAGTACCCCGTTGGGCAACCCAGCTTGCTGCCATATCTTGACCATGGCCTCGGCTACCATGGGGGTCAGCTCGGAGGGTTTGAACACCACGGTGTTACCGGCGATCAGCGCCGGGACGATATGGCCGTTGGGCAGATGGCCCGGGAAGTTGTAAGGGCCGAACACCGCCACCACGCCGTGGGGTTTGTGGCGGACAAACGCCTTGGCGCCCGGCATGGTATTTTCCACGGTGCCGGTGCGCTCGTCATGGGCCCGAATCGAGATGGCAACCTTGCCCTGCATCGCCGCCACCTCGGTGCGGGTCTCCCACAGCGGTTTGCCGGTTTCGCGGGCGATGGTGAGCGCCAGCACATCGATTTGCTCGCCGAGCAGGTCGGCATAACGACGCACGATGGCCAGACGATCCGCAAGGCTCATGTCCGCCCAGAGGTAGAAAGCAGCGCGGGCTGCCTTGACGGCGGCATCCACTTGCGCCGCGCTGGCGGCAGCCCCCTGCCAAATCACCTCGTTTTTGGCCGGATCCCGTGACTCGAACTGCTTGCCTTCACCGGCAAGCCACAGACCGTTGATACATTGCACTAACGATTGCCCTAAAGACTGCACTAACTGGCTCATCCTTCACTCCCTGTGATGCTGCGGTGGCCACCCCACCGACGCCTATGCCATGTGGTCAGTGTGTCGCCGCACACGACCCACTTAATCGAGCTCGACGGTACGCACCATGTCACCATCTTGCACCTTGAGTGCTGCCGCCATCTTGGGCGGGATGATCGCTTCGTGCTTGTCGAGATCGACCCGAATATTGCCGTAACAGGCGCGATAGTGTTCAAAACGGGTATTACACATCAGGTGGGTTTTTCCGCCGATCGGCTCCCCCACCACGACCCGTAATTTCAAACTACGGCGTACGCTGCGGATATTTTTTATATCGCACTCAATGGTCGGGCCCGCATCAAAAATATCGACGTAACCACGACTGACAAACCCCTCATCCTGCAACATCTTGATGGCTGGCCGCGTTTTTTCATGGGTCTGGCCAATCACGGCGCGCGCTTCGCTACTCAGCAAATTGACGTAAATGGGGTGCTTGGGCATCAGCTCGGCAATAAAACGCTTCTTGCCAATCCCGGTGAGGTAATCGACGGTGGGAAAATCCATCGAGAAGAAGTGCTTTTGGAGCCATTCGTAGAAAGGGCTGTGGCCATTGCTATCAGAGACGCCGCGCATCTCGGCAAACACGGTTTGCGCAAACAGCTCAGGATGCTCGGCCATAAAAAGGAAGCGATGTTTGGAGAGCAGACGACCATTGAGCCCTTGGCGGGCACATTCTCGCAAAAACAGGGTACACAGCTCGGTGTTACCGGTGTAGTCATTGGAGAGGGTCAGGGTTTCAACAACGTTATAGATGCCAAGCTTGGGAGAGGAGTGCACCACCTTACCAAGGTGATAGTGGTAAAACGGCTGAGATAGCCCCACCGCCGCATCAATGGCGCAAGTGCCGACCATCTCACCACTGTCGAGATCTTCGGCAACAAAGAAATAGAGGCAATCGCCTTTGCCTGCGGGTTTGTCAGAAAAGGTCTGGGTTGACGCATCAATCTTACGCTGGAGCAGGTTGTCGTTCACTGGCAGCGACGTCATACCAGTACCTGATTCAATCGCGCAAAGCTTTAACCCCGCAAAATCTTTTTGCTCGATAGGACGGATGACCAACATAGATGACATCTCCCTTTCTATGACGACAGGTGGGGGCTTGGCGCCTGCCAAGATGGCTCCCCACCTCAATAAAGATCAGCCTTGCACTACCTGAGCAACCGCTTGCTCAAAACGAGCCAACCCTTCTTTGATGTCAGCCTCTGGGATCACTAATGAAGGAGCGAAACGCACCACATTGGTCCCCGCCACGAGCACCATCAGACCCTGCTCGATCGCGGCGAGTGAAAAATCGCGAGAACGGCCCTGATAATCATCATTCAGTGCGGCCCCAAGCAGCAGCCCCTGTCCCCGGATCTCGGCAAAACAGTGGTACTTGGCATTGATCGCCGCCAGCCCATCCCGAAACAGCTGCTCGCGCTGTTTCACCCCAGCGAGCACCTCTGGGGTATTGATCACATCCAGCACGGCCTCTGCCACCGCACACGCCAACGGGTTACCGCCATACGTCGAGCCGTGGGTGCCGACTTTAAAATGGGCAGCAATCGCACTGGTCGTCAACATGGCACCAATGGGGAAACCACCACCCAGCGCCTTGGCACTGGTGAGGATATCTGGCGTGACGCCAAGCCCTTGGTAGGCATAGAGCGCCCCAGTACGGCCCACTCCAGACTGCACTTCGTCATAGATGAGCAGGGCATTGTGCTTATCGCACAGCGCGCGCACCCCGTTGGCAAACGCATCGGTGGCGCGAATAATCCCGCCCTCCCCTTGCAGGGGCTCCATCACCACGGCACAGGTTTTATCAGAGATCACCTCAGCCAGTGCAGCCAGATCGTTGTAAGGCACATGGAGAATATCGCCCGGCTTAGGGCCAAAACCATCGGAGTAAATGGCCTGACCACCCACGCTCACCGTAAAGAAGGTGCGGCCGTGAAACCCCTGATGGAAGGCGATGATCTGGGTTTTATGCTCACCAAATTGTTCGATGGCGTAACGGCGAGCGAGCTTAAGGGCCGCTTCGTTAGCTTCCGCACCAGAGTTACAGAAATAGACCTTGTCGGCAAAGGTGGCAGCGACCAGCTTTTTCGCCAAACGCAGGGCTGGCTCATTGGTCATCACGTTAGAAAGGTGCCACAGCGTCTCGCCTTGGGCTTTGAGTACCTCCACCAGCTTGGGGTGACAATGACCCAAACCATTGACGGCGATGCCGCCCGCAAAGTCGATATACTCGCGTCCTGTTTGATCCCATACCCGTGATCCCTCTCCCCGCACCGGAATCATCTTGGCGGGCGCGTAATTGGGCACCATCACATCATCAAACAGGTCACGGGTTACGGCTAACAACTCTGACATATTGAGCTCCTTGAATCTGGCAGCAGAATAATTCACCACCCATTAGTTAAATCCGTGTAAACACATCGGCATTATCACAATTAAAAAGTAAATTGTCTGTAAAGAAAGCCGCCATAAGGCACAATCTCCGGTTGCCTATGCGGTTTTAGGCAACCTCATTGCATAACGGCTCAGGGGATATTGGCAAGAGATAATTTGAACTGGCAGGAAGATGAATAAACTATCAAGAAAATATTTTTATCTACTCAAGGGGATTGCCCGACCAAATAGGCTTCATTCAGGGCTTAACCAAAAAGTTTGCTAATAGTTGATGGCCTTGCTCACTGAGAATACTTTCTGGGTGAAACTGTACGCCCTCGATATTCAAATGGATGTGACGTAGCCCCATGATCTCATCGATGGTGCCATCGTCATGCTCACTCCAAGCGGTGATTTCAAAACAGTCGGGCAAGGTCTCGCGCTCCACAATCAACGAGTGGTAACGCGTAACGCGCAGTGGATCATTGAGGCCACGAAAAACGCCGCCATGTCGATGACGGATCTGCGATAACTTGCCATGCATCACCTGCCGAGCTCGCACTACTCGCCCACCAAATGCTTGCGCGACTGATTGATGGCCAAGGCAGACCCCTAATATCGGTAAACGACCAGCAAAATGGCTGATCGCAGCCAAGGAAATGCCGGCCTCATTGGGCGTGCAAGGGCCTGGGGATACCACCAAATAATCGGGGGACAGTTGCTCAATGCTGGCTAATGTCAGTTCATCATTACGCTTCACCACGACCTCTTGCCCTAATGCGCCAAAATATTGCACCAGATTCCAAGTAAACGAGTCGTAGTTATCAATTAACAGCAACATGAAATAGCCAACGGCAAAAATTTAACGATCGAGAAAACGGCCTTGCTCCATTTCACGCTCACGCTGGCACTCAGCTAAGTAAATAGCGGCCGCAATGGCTGGGCTCTTATAGTGTCGGTCAATGGCGTTTGAAACCATCAATTGGAGGGTATTAATATTTTTCGCTTTGCGAAATTTGCGTAGCCAGTGACCCTTGTCACTTAACTCTTCAGCAGAAATATTTAGTTGAACAGACATGCTTACTCTTGAGGAAATTACCCAGGTTAAAATAAAAAATTAAAACAATTAATTATTTAGGAAAGGAAAGCCGAGTAAATACCCAGCTTTCTTGATTATGTTTGCACCGCATATTTACGCACGTGGTACAAAACCGAGCACATCATATACGCTCGTTAAGGTTTTTTCAGCCCTTTTGCGTGCCTTTTGTGCACCTTCAGCCAAAACAGATATCAAATGGGCCTCATCCTGCCGCAGTGCTTGAAAACGCGCTTGGATCGGCGCCAGCAGCGCGACCACGGCGTCAGCGGTCTCGGTCTTGAGATGGCCATACATCTTGCCTTCAAAGTGCTGCTCCAGCTCAGGAATGGAGCGGCCTGTTACCCCAGACATCAGAGTCAGCAAGTTGGAGACTCCCGGCTTGTTCTCCGGATCAAAACGAACCACCGCCGGTTCGTCTGAATCGGTTACCGCCCGTTTAATTTTCTTAATGATGACCTTGGGATCTTCGAGCAAACCGATGAAGTTGGCTTCGTTGTCATCCGACTTGGACATCTTTTTAGTCGGCTCCTGCAGGCTCATCACCCGCGCCCCTTCAGCCGGAATAAAGGGCTCCGGCAGGGTGAACACCTCGCCATAGAGGTTGTTGAAGCGGGTGCAAATGTCGCGAGTCAGCTCCAGATGCTGTTTTTGATCGTTACCGACCGGTACCTGATTAGGCTGATAAAGCAAAATATCGGCGGCCATCAGTACCGGATAACCGAACAAGCCAACGTTGACGTTGTGCTCGAAACGGGCGGACTTGTCCTTAAATTGAGTCATGCGCGATAGCTCGCCCATCTGGGTGTAGCAATTGAGCACCCAACCGAGCTCGGCATGCTGCGGTACGTGCGACTGGATGAACACGGTGCTCTTCTTGGGATCAATGCCGACCGCCAGATAGAGGGCAGCCGCATCCAGACAGGCTTTACGCAGGGCCACGGGGTCTTGCCGGGTGGTAATGGCGTGCAAGTCGACAATGCAGTAGAGGCAGTCGAACTCATCCTGCATGTTGACCCACTGACGCAGGGCCCCCATGTAATTGCCGATGGTCAGTTGGCCGGAGGGTTGCGCTCCGCTCAATACAATTGGTTTAGTCATGAGAGTGTTAATCCTTATTATTCGGCCGGCCCGTAAGCGAGCTTAATTGAGCAATGTATCGAGCTGGGAAAAGTGTTCAAACACCCAATCTGGCTGGGAGTCAGCAATGGGGCGGCCATAGTTATAGCCGTAAGTAAGACCCACCACCTTGATGCCAGCCGCCTTGGCCGCCAGCACGTCATTTTCGGAGTCGCCCACCATCAGGGTACGCGCTGGGCTCACTCCCAATGTCTGACAGGCGTGCAGCAAGGGCTCCGGGCTCGGCTTCTTGACCGGCACGCAGTTGCCGCCAAGCCAAAGTGCAAAACAATCGCTGATGCCAAGGGCATCGAGGATGGGGGCCACAAAGTCGCTCGGCTTGTTGGTCACAATCGCCTGCTTGTAGCCTAGGGTTTGCAGGCGACGCAGACTGTGCACTACGCCGTCATACATGGCTAGCCCTTGCAGCAGGCAGGCGTTGTAATGCTGAAAAAATATCGGGCGAGCGTTGGTCAGTAGCTCAGGGTCGGCCTCGCGATAGGCGAGCGCCCGCTGGATCAGCTTATCGGCACCATTGCCCACCCAGGTACGGATCACCGCTTCATCGGCATGGGCTAGACCCAGATCGGTCAGGGTCAGATTGACCGCCTGCGCCAGCTGGGCGGCACTGTCGATCAGGGTGCCGTCCAAATCGAACAGCACCAAGTCAAATGCGCGCTCAGGGTGTGACATGAGCCAGCTCCGCACGCATCTTGTCGATCACTGCCTTGTAGTCAGGCTGGCTGAAAATGGCCGAGCCGGCGACAAACATGTCGGCGCCCGCTTCAGCAATTTCACGGATGTTGTCGACCTTCACCCCACCATCAATCTCGAGACGGATATCGCGGCCGCTCTCGTTGATCAGGCGACGCACCTGCCGCAGCTTGTCGAGGGTGCCGGGGATGAAGCTCTGACCACCAAAGCCCGGGTTGACTGACATCAGCAGGATCACGTCCAGCTTGTCCATCACATACTCGAGGCAGGAGAGAGACGTTGCGGGATTGAGCACCAGACCCGCCTGACAGCCCAGCTCCTTGATCAGGCCCAGCGAGCGGTCAACGTGGTCGGACGCTTCTGGATGGAAAGTAATCAGCGACGCTCCCGCCTTGGCAAAATCGGGAATGATACGATCCACCGGCTTGACCATCAGATGTACGTCGATGGGCGCCTCGATACCATAGTCACGCAGCGCCTGACAGACCATGGGGCCAATGGTCAGATTGGGTACATAGTGGTTATCCATCACATCGAAGTGAACCACGTCAGCACCAGCAGCCAACACGTTGGCGACATCATCCCCTAAACGAGCAAAATTGGCGGAGAGGATCGAGGGGGCAATCAGAAAATCTTTCATCAGCATCATCCATTGGCAGCCAGGAAAAAACGGCGCGATTCTAACGTAAATACCCAGTGAAAACGATACGAACAGACAGATCAACCCCGATTCCCCCGCAACAGGGGCGAGGCAGTGAGAAAACAAAGTGGGTAGATGATCAAGCAATGCCATGACGTGGCAGCGACATCGCGGGCAAGGTTAACGGCGTGCCCATCATCGCACATCCCGTTTCGAGCGAGCCATCAGGGGCGACGGATATTCATCATGTTGGCGCTTATCACACCGATTTCATCGATTATTTGAACTGTTTATGCTGCGGCTGATAGTGAAAATGCGCTGCGGCCAGACGGCTCACCAGCGCCGCTTGATCGAGATCTTGCGCCTTACAGAGATCCTCAAGATCTTCATACTGGTCGCGTAACTGCATGTTGATAACACTGACCAACATATTAACGTCCATGGTGGCAAACTGTTTTAGGATCATTCTTGCGGCTCCTTATCGAGCGATTGTAACTGTTCGATAGCACTGCTGACGGTATGCAGGTGCTGACGGATCGCCTCACGAAACGCTCCCGGTAAATAATCAGTCAACGTGTGCTGCCAACTACCCGCTTCCTCTTTGAGCTGCACAAAGAGAGCAAGGCCTTGGTGAGTCAGCGATACCAAACTAATCCGCTTATCTTGCTCGTCGTTTTCGGTAAACAGAATGCCCTTTGCGACCAAACGACGAATTTCACGGGAAATCCGTACCTTGTCCATGCCGCTCGTCTCGACCAGCTCTTTTTGACTGATGGGATAGTGCGGCCCGAGCACCATCATTAAGCGCCATTGAGGAACGGTGAGTTGATAGCGCTGTTGATAAAATTGCTCAAAGGTATCCCGCAACATCTCAGCGGCATGGACTAGCTGGTAAGGAGGATAGTGTTCGAGTAACGGTATAATTCTGGGCATATGACACCTTGTTCGGGCCGCGTTTCATGGCGTTTCTGTTGTTAGAGGCTGATGATACAAAACACAAAGAGGTTTGTCCGAGGGTATTAGGATGAAATGTGCTGTTGAGCACGGCAAACGGCCAAGATCGAGCAATCTGGCTCATTTAGTCAGTAACTAACACGATCCTGAGATGAATCACCGACAACGTGCCATGCCCAAAACACCCAGGATGGCGATCATGCCTCGCGCGTGCAACCCCTCATCAGGCACAACCAGCTAGGTCAGAGCAGGGCTCTTGAGGTAACATGCGCGACCATTGGGTCAGCCCGCTAGGGTAATGAAAAAAGAGAGCAGCATGATACAGATCGGCAAAATGAACTCCCTCACCATCGTTGAACTCGAAGATCGCGGAGCTTGGCTCGCGGCAGACGAATACGGTGAGTTGCTCCTGCCTAAACGCCAGCTACCTGATGGGGTAAAAGAGGGCGACAACGTGGCGGTCTTCCTTTATCTGGATGCCGACTGCGAGCCGGTGATCACCACCGATAAGCCTTTTGCCATGGTGGATGAATTTGCCGGTCTAAAGGTCATTAATGCCAACAAAGTGGGGGCATTTCTTGATTGGGGAATGAAAAAAGATCTGTTCGTGCCAAGCCGCGAGCAAAACAAACCGATGCAGGTTGGCCATGTCTATCTTGTGCGTTTGCAGCTCGATAATGAAGGGCGCATGGTCGCTACCAGCCGCCTTGAGCGTTTTCTAAATGATGCAACCAGCGGTTTCAAGGTCGGGGATGAGGTGACAGCACTCCCCGGCGAGCATTCTCCTCTTGGTATTAAAGTCATCGTCAACGGTCAATATCCCGGCATGCTGTTCAAGAATGAGGTGTTTGGCCGTGTGCTCACCGGTCGTCCGCAGACGGCATGGGTCAAGCAAGTGCGTGAAGATGGCAAACTCGATTTAACCCTGCAAAAACCAGGTATGGCCAACGTAGAGGATGCCAGCGAACGCATCCTCACTCGGATCAAAAAGCAAGGTGGCAGTTTGGCACTGGGCGATAAAAGCGAGCCAGAACTTATCTACAAATTGCTGGGCATGAGTAAAGGCACCTTTAAAAAAGCCATCGGTGGGCTCTACAAACAAGGGAAAATCGTCATTGAGGCTCATGCCATCACCTTAGTCAAACCCGCGGCGGACGACGAATAGATGCCAAGCCCCTGCAGCAGTCGTTGCCAAGCCAAAGGGGGGTTATGTGTTGGTTGTGGACGCACCCTGACAGAAATTACCCGCTGGTCATCCATGGATGAGCGATCCCAATTGGCCGTCATGGCTGAGCTGGAGGGTACCAAAAGCACCCATTCATGCCCGGGTTGTGGCAACCCCACCTATTGCGCGGTCTCCGCTGGCGAGCCCATCTCGCACTGCTGGTGTAGCCAGCTGACTGCACTCCCGCTCGGTGAAGCCAGTGCTTGCTGGTGTCGACACTGCCTGAGTAACAGGATCGGGCAGGAACCTTGAGCCCATAGCGCTAGCCATGCAGACGCCATAGCGCAGATCAGTGACCCGCATTGGTGATAGATGAGATAACCACTAAAAAAGAGGACAGCGCAACGTCCTCTTTTCATTTAAGCAGTTAAGAATCAAACTGTTAAACCGCGATGACGTTACGATTATGACGGCTCCGAGAGCGGCAACAGTGAAACGATGGAGAGACTATAATGAGGCCACATGCCGACTTATAGCCATAACACAAGCTGACTCGCCGCTCCTCCATGAGCCCTGATTAAGCTTGCTGCTGACGATACCACCGGACATAGGTCGCCTCTTCCGTGACATAACGAGGCAGCAAGAAGCTGGCAAAGAGCACCTCAAATTCATCTTGATGATCGAGCAATCCGACCTGCACTTCGACCCATAACGCTATGTCGACAGGCATTCCCAGCTCAGCTGACCAATCCGCGTTAGGGAGAGTCGCCTCAACGGCTCCACGCTGCTCAAACTCTAAGGTGATATCGACTATTTGTTCTGGTGCCAGCATATCAGCAGCCTGCTCAAGAAACTGATCATAGGCCCACTCAACTAACTGATCTGGGGTACGCTGCTCCATAAAATAACTCCAAGCACATCAAGGGTAATCAAGTAACGAGCCACAACCAGCTCATGGGATATAAGAGGTCGCAGCAAACGGATAATTAAAGAGGGGGACTTTCAGATCACATGGCATGATGATGCATCCATGATGCTCTGGTTATCCACAGCGGTGCACCCAAACCTCAAAATATTACTCAGTTTGCTGCATCTCTTTAAGCGTTATATGACCCAACTGTACCATCTGACGCCGTATCCATGCCGAACGTTTTTGCACATAAGGAGAGGCCGGTTTAATGCGATATCGCCAAGGATTAGGTAACACGGCGGCAAGTAGTGAGGCTTCATATCGAGTCAGGCGGGCAGCTGATTTACCAAAGTAGTGTTTCGCCGCCGCTTCTGCGCCATAAATACCGGGACCAAACTCCACGATATTCAGATATACCTCAAGGATCCGCGACTTGTCCCATCCCAATTCCATCAGCAGCGTGAACCACGCCTCAATCCCCTTGCGGATCACGCTACGCTCACTCCACATAAAGAGATTTTTGGCCGCCTGCTGACTTAATGTGCTTCCCCCTCTTACCCGCTCACTCTGCTGGTTGTGTTTGAATGCGGCGCTAATTGCCGCCATATCAAACCCATGATGGCGGGTAAAACGCTGATCCTCTGCGGCGATGACCGCCAGCTGTAACTCTTTGGATATCTCGCTCAGCGCCACCCAATCATGTTTAACATCAGTGACCTTCGCTGGCGGGAACAGTGCCCGCTCAAGGCGCCAACTCCACATTGGAGGATCAATAAACCGTAACAGCGCCACCGAGAGCACAGAGCTGATCAGAGCAGCCAGTACGACATGACCAGCCCAACGTACTATTTTACGGCCAAGCGAAGACCTTATCGGTGTTGGGGCAGCAGGGGGAAGCCGCCGCTCATCGAGGGCTGGTGTTATTGAGGTAACCATTCGATATGACAAAATTTTTCATCAATGCGACGGGAAAGTAACATGCGGGCAAACAGGTGTTCGTACTCTTGTTGGGGATTGCCAAGCCCGACCCACACCTCGGCATAGTCAGCATCATTCACGGCAAAGCCGACATCCGCTTCCCACTCTTCACTAGGCTCCGTTTCAGCCAACAAACCACGGCTGTTAAACGCGTCATTGAAAAGAGTTATCTCATGCTCCGGCAGATTATCGGAGGCTAACTCCATAAAGAGCTCCAATGCGGTATCAAGTAACGCTTCAACACTGTATATTTCGTCTTGCAAAGACATACCCCATTTGTATCTATTTAAAAATAAAACATGAGTGACCATCCATAGTTAATGGCCGCGCTATTCTAACTGCCAGCTATCTTATTGGCGAGAGACTCGGCAATTGAGCCTAATACTTGGCAATAAAAAACCGGAGCCATAGGATGGTTCCGGTTTCTAATTAACAACGAGGCTGGACATAAGGTGTCAACTCATCCCCTTTTTATCATCCGCAAAGGTGATATTGAGTTCGAGCACTGACAGCGCATCACTTTTCTGATCTAGCTGAACCGTGATCTGATTGGGATCAATATTCACATACTTGCGGATCACATCCAGGATATCTTGTTTGAGTTGGGGTAGATAATCTGGCCCCCCTCTGGATGAACGCTCGTGAGCAACAATGATCTGCAACCGCTCTTTGGCCAGTTGTGCGGTGTTCTGTTTCTTGTTGGAACGAAAATAATCCAATAATGACATAGTTAACTCCCGAACAGTCGGCTAAAGAAGCCCTTCTTCTCTTCTTCCAGAAAACGAAACTCCTTGGTATCCCCAAGCAAGCGAGAGACTGCGTCTTCATAGGCTTGTCCCGCATCCGACTCTTTATCGAGGATAACGGGCTCACCCGAGTTAGAGGCACGCAGTACTGCCTGAGATTCAGGAATAACCCCCAGTAACGGGATAGCCAAAATATCCTGCACATCCTGCACACTCAACATATCCCCCCGACTCACACGGGTAGGGCAATATCTCGTCAGCAGCAAATGCTCTTTTATCGGCTCTTCGCCACGCTCTGCACGACGGGATTTCGACGCTAAAATCCCCAAAATCCGATCAGAGTCACGCACAGAAGAGACTTCTGGGTTAGTGGTCACAATGGCCTCATCGGCAAAGTAGAGCGCCATCAGCGCGCCCGATTCGATCCCCGCCGGAGAGTCGCACACGATGTAATCAAACTTCATTTCAGCCAGCTGTTCCAGCACTTTGCTAACCCCCTCATGGGTTAGCGCATCCTTGTCTCGGGTCTGTGAGGCCGGCAGAATGTAAAGATTTTCAGATCGTTTATCTTTGATCAAAGCCTGATTGAGGTTGGCTTCACCATTGATAACATTGACAAAATCATACACTACTCGGCGCTCACACCCCATAATGAGGTCTAAGTTGCGCAGACCGATATCAAAATCGATCACCACCGTTTTGTGGCCACGCTGAGCTAAACCGGTACTCAAGGCCGCGCTCGTTGTGGTCTTACCAACGCCACCTTTACCGGATGTAACGACTATGATTCGCGCCATTCTCGCTTCCTTAGTAACGCTATTTGATGCTGTCTATATGGAGTTGTTCATTATCCAACCGGATATGCGCCGGTTGCTGCATAAAATCACTTGGCAAGGCATCGCTCAGTTGAAATGTTCCTGCGATAGAGATCAATTCAGCCTCTAAGTGCTGGCAATAGATACGGGCCTGATTGTTACCCATGGCTCCAGCGATGGCCCTACCACGTAGGGCGCCATAAATATGAATACTGTCATCAGCGAGGACTTCAGCTCCGGGGCTAACCGATCCCAGCACAACCAACGACGTGCCTGCCGCATAAATCTGCTGGCCCGAACGCACGGGGCCCACATGCACCTTGGTTGGGATCACTGCTGGCAGTTCAGGGGTTGGTTCAGCGAGAGGGGCGACATCACGCGCAGGCTCAGGGGGAATAGTGCGGCTTTTTCCCGAGGCCATGACAGCCAAACCAGCCGCCTTAGCTGCCGTCTTCATCTTTTCATCACGGGCCCCTGTAATGCCCACTAACACAAACTCTTCTAACTCAACCAGCTCTTTTAGCTGCTCAAAATTGGGAATCTGTTCTAACCGAGACACATTAATAACCAGCGGAGCGCAATTAAAAAAATAGGGCGCTTGTGCCACTTTCTCCGCTAACAGTTGCCGGATCCGCTCGGGCTCACCATCACCAATATGTAACACTGAAATGGTGAACGTAGTTCCTTTCAATTCGTTATCGCGCTCAACCATGAAATTCCCCAAGACAGAGACGGCAATCCGTTATTGTTATTCAATTTCTGATGTTATAGTTTGCCCCCATCAGAGGCAATAAACTCATCGGATTATATCAATTTATATGTTGTGTGCAGTCTATAAAAGTCGCAAAAAAGCTGAGACCTATCTTTTTGTAGAACGGCGAGAAGATTTTTCCCGAGTACCTGAGATTCTGATGACCACATTTGGTCGCCCGGAGCTAGTATTGATGACCAAATTGGATCTCACTAAACCCTTAGGGCTGGCTGACGTCAACAAGGTGATGGCCGCGCTCAATCAGCAGGGATTCTACTTACAGCTACCGCCTCCCACTGAAAATTTATTGGTTCAGCACAAAGTGAACTTAGCCCTTGGCGACAGATAAATGTGGGTCTCGATGTTTCTCCACTTGCCTTCGACTTAATATTGGTTAGCTACGCGCCTTCACATCAATATTACTGAGTGTTTTTTATACTGATTTTTTAGCTACCCTTGTTGTAACCTAATATTGGGTACCCATTTAACACTACGCTCTCCTCATTATTGCCTTATCGCCAATGACTTGTTCCATTGGCTGATATTGGGCATCCTAAATTGTCTCCTTTCACATTGGACCTATATCGTATGAATATTCGCGATCTTGAATATTTGGTAGCACTGGAAGAAGAAAAACATTTTCGTAAAGCCGCTGAGCGCTGTTTTGTAAGCCAGCCAACCTTGAGTGGTCAACTGCGGAAATTGGAAGATGAATTAGGCGTGATTTTGATCGAGCGAACTTCACGCAAAGTGCTGTTCACCTCCGCAGGCGATGCCATGGCTCGCCAAGCGAGACAGGTACTCAAAGAGGTGCGAGAACTGAAGAATATCGGTCACTATTTTGCTGATCCGATGTCTGGCGAGATCCATATTGGGTTTATTCCCACCGTTGGCCCCTATTTATTACCGCTGATCATCCAAGATTTGCGCAGCCACTTTCCTCGGCTGGAATTTTATCTCTACGAAGAGCAGACACAGAGCTTGTTGAAAAAATTAGAAGAGGGGCTACTCGATTGTGTGGTCATGGCGGAGCTCGCCAACATCGAAGGGGTGGGCTCTCTTGCGCTTTATGAGGAACCCATGTGGTTAGCACTGCCTCAACATCACCCAGATGCCCTAGCAACGCAGCTACCACTTAGTCACCTCAAAGGCCAAAAGATGTTGATGTTGGCCGATGGCCACTGCTTACGCGATCAAGCGATGGGGTTTTGTTTTGCGGGCGGTATTGAGGAAGATACGCGCTTTAAGGGCACCAGTCTGGAGACACTACGCAACATGGTGGCGGCAGGAAGCGGCATGACCTTGATGCCCAAACTGGCCGTACCGGTCGCCCACGATGCGGCAGGTGTGAGTTATCGCCCGGTCATTGACCCGATCCCGCAACGTATCATCTCCTTATTTTACCGCCACTACTCGGTACGCCGCCCCTGTTTTAATGAGTTAGCAGAGCGCATTACTCGCTTAATCTCATCTGCCCTAGGGGAATAAACCACCCTCATCGTTATCACTCGCTGCCATCTGTTTACTTACCATCGTCGGGTGCGCGTTTACGTTTTTCCGCAACACTGGCCATAGCCAGCAGCATCGGCCATGCCAGAGCAACTGGGATTTGTTTATCCCCCTTACTGGCGACTAAAGTAGAGGTCTTTCGTTGCAATCGCCCCTTTTAAATTTTGGCTTGGCAAACCACGTAAGGTGGGATCAATCAGCCTCATTTGGTTGTAGTGATAGATCGGAATAATGGGCACCTGATCCAGCAACAGCTGCTCGGCGGCCTGATAACGAGCCGTTCGCGTGGCCTTATCCAAGGTCTCTGAGGCTTGTTGTAACCGTGCATCAAACTCAGGATCACAGTATCCGCTCTCATTTTGTGGGTCCTGGCAGCGAAAGCTATTGAGCATGGCAGAGGGCTCCACATAATCCCCAAAGAGGAAACTACGAGCCACGCTAAAATCGCCACTCTCTTTAGCCTGCTGATACTTGCCCCACTCCAGCTCAGTCAATGTGACCTCAACCCCAAGGGGCTGCCACATGGCGGAGACCGCAAGCGCCATGTTTTTATGATTTTCCGATCGGTTGTAGGTGAGGGTCAGGGGGAGTGGATGAGCACGGCTATAGCCGGCCTGCGCCATTAAGGCAGCCGCTTGAGTAAGCCGAGTAGGCTGATCCTCCCCTGCCAACGGACTCACCAACGCTGGATACTCCGGCATGGCAGGCAGTAAAGACCAAGCGGGTAACTCCCCTTGCCCGCTCACCACGTCAGTCAGGCGCTGCCGGTCAATGGCCATCGAGAGCGCACGCCGCACTCGGACATCTTGTAACTCAGGGCGGCGCAAATTGAAGCTGTACAGATAGGTGCCAAGCAGCGGGAGTCCCCACATTCGTTCGGGGGCCGTCTGTTTCATCGCTTGGTAATACCCCAACGCCACCCTATTGGTCAGCTGGATCTCTCCGGTTTGGTAGCGCAACTGCTCAGCATGTTGGGATGCTAACGGCAAATAGGTCACCCGCTGGATACGGGTATGCAGGTCATCCCAATAGTGGGCGTTACGCACCGCTTCCACCCGCTCATGGGGCACCCAATTCACCAACTTATACGCCCCGTTACTGACCAACCTACCAGGCGCCGTCCATTGCGGGCCAAATTGGCGGATCGCCCGCTGATTGACCGGCACAAAAGGGCGCTGGCTAATCAGTTGCAGAAAATAAGGCACGGGACGCTCTAAGGTGACTTTTAAAATCTGCTCGCTTTCGGCCTCTACCCCCAAAGCTCCTAAATCAAGCGCTCCGGCATAAATAGATTGGGCATTGTTCAGCCCACTGGCCAACATCAGCCCAGCGGAAGGTGAACCAATCGCAGGATCAAGCAGCCGGCGCCAGGCATAGACGAAGTCGCTAGCCGTTAGCGGCTCACCATTAGACCATGACAAGTTGGGCCGCAAAAAAAAACGCCACACTAGACCATCGCGGCTGGTTTCCCACCGCAAGGCTTGAGCGGGTACGATGTTGCCGGAACCATCCTCGGTCACCAGCCCTTCGAACAAGTCAACCAAGATCACTTCACTAGGAAAGCCCGAGCGCACTAGGGCAGGATCTAAAGTATCAGGCTCGGCACCATTGCCTTTGACCAAGATTTGCCGCTCGGCCAGCGGTAACGGAATATCAACCGGCGTTGCTTGGGCTGAACTGCCCACTAACACGCTAACCAGTAGCGAACAACACCAGCTGGACACTGGCGATAACAAGAAAACAGCGTTCATGAACAGCACCTTGCTCCATCTCACGTCAAGGGGGGAAGGCCGACGGCGCGCCTAGATGAATGCATAATGCCGCCCTTGTTATCCCCGAAAACGCCCCGTATTGTATCCGGCTTGCCCAAAAGATGGTGTCTTTCGGGCTTTTTTCAGGAGTTTTTTATGGGTTATGAATGGCTGGCGCTCGCTTCTGCCAGTTTGTGGGCAGTAGCGGCCCTGATTTCAGTGAAACCGGCTCGGCATTTGGGGGCATTTGCCTATAGCCGCTGGCGGATGCTGTTAGTGAGCATCATGCTCGGCGGCATGAGCCTGTTCACTGGCGGATGGCAGAGCCTCACCGCTCATGCACTACCGATGCTCGCACTCTCTGGCTTAGTCGGCATTTTTGTCGGCGATACCGCCCTGTTTGCCTGTATGAACCGACTCGGCCCACGACGCAGTGGCCTGCTGTTTTCCTGCCATGCACTCTTCTCGGCACTCCTTGGATTATGGCTATTTGACGAACGACTCGGTGGGTGGCGACTAGTAGGGGCCATGTTGGTGCTCGGCGGAGTAATGCTGGCAATCCTCTTTGGACGACGCAATCAGCAGCATGAATGGGAGCAGGTACGCGGTCATCTGGCGATCGGCATCGCGCTCGGCTTGACCGCCGCTCTCTGCCAAAGCCTCGGTGCCATTATTGCCAAACCAGTCATGGTCACTGGCACTGTCGATGCCGTAAGTGCCTCTGGCGTTCGCATGGCCAGCGCGCTGTTGGCGCACTGCGTATTACGGGGGCTGCGGGTGCCACTGGCGTTACCACTTAACCCAATTAACCGCCACATACTGGGGATGATCGGCATCAACGGCTTTTTAGCCATGGCGATGGGGATGACGCTCATTTTGGTAGCGCTGCGACAAGCGGATGTGGGGATGGTTGCGATTCTCTCCTCCACCACCCCTGTGATGCTGTTACCACTGCTGTGGTGGCACTCAGGCCAGCGTCCAGCACTGGCGGCTTGGGGGGGCGCCTTGCTCGCCACACTGGGTACCGCCATGGTCTTAGGGATCAGTCACCCCTGATCCCTGTCGCACCCTCTGCACTCATAATCAATTAGCGGGCATGATCAGAATTGAGCGACCTCAGCTGCAGTCAGCTCACGGTATTCGCCCTCTGCCAAGGCGCTATCCAGTGCGAGCGTCCCGACACACTCGCGATGCAAGCCAACCACCTTGTTACCGATCGCTGCAAACATCCGTTTTACCTGATGGTACTTCCCTTCGTGAATGGTTAACTGCGCCTCACGCTCTCCCAACAGCACCAGCTGCGCAGAGCGCGTTTTTTCGGTTTCACTGCGCAGTAATACCCCCTCAGCAAACAGCGCGATGGCATCAGGGCTCACTGGGTCTGCCAGCCACACATGATAGGTTTTGGCACACTCATGGCGCGGCGAGGTGATACGATGCGACCACTGACCATCATCGGTCACCAGCACTAATCCGGTGGTATCAAGATCAAGCCGTCCTACCACATGCAATTTTCCCATGGCAGGTTCATCCATCAGAAAAAACACCGTGGGGTGATCTGGATCATCGTTAGAGCAGACATACCCTTGCGGTTTATGCAGCATGAAATAACGATGACGCTGATCCAACGTCAGGATCGCTCCATCGAACTCAATCTGGCTCCCTTCATTGATATGAAAAGCGGGCTGCTTGACCACAATGCCATCCACCATCACCTCACCTTGGCGAATCAGCTTGCCTGCCAGCGAGCGGGTTAAATCGGAACAGTCACAGAGAAATTTATCAAGCCGCATCACCACCTCACCATTAATTACTAAAAAGAGTCGCTTTCTAACAAGGTGCGACATCGAACAAGTGTCGATCGCTAAAGGAGCCCATTGCTAAAAGGGCGACATTATATAGCGCCCCCCTGACAACGCCACCGTTAACGGGGATGATGGTCGCGATCATCGCCACGGTGGTACACTGCGCCCTATCCCACGCAAATGACGATGATAATAACCAATCTGCAGGTACCGCCAATGAAGCACCGAGCTGCCTATCCGGTCATCCCCATCAATCAGCTGATACCCGGTATGTTTGTGATCGCTATCACTAGCCAAACTGGGGGGATGGAGATTGCACAAGTGGGATTAGTGACCAGTCAGGGGCAGATCGAGCGCCTAGTGCGTCAAGGGGTATTGACGGTACGCATCGACTTAGCAAAAAGCCGCTTGCGCACAACTTACCCCGAGCTGATGGCCTCATTGACTCGTCGCGTTCCTAGTCACCACGCCCATCGTCACTCGGGTAGCCGAGCGTTAAAGATCCGCCGCCTCTACCAAGCAGCACGCGAGCTACAAGCTAAATTTATTCGCCAGCTCAAAGCGGGAGAACCCGTCGATATCACCTCGTTGACCGAGGTCGCTGAAGCGCTGGTAAATACCATGTTCAGCCATGGGGATGCCATGCTCTGTCTGGCCCGCATTCGGGCAAAAGATGCCTATCTGATGGAACATTCGATGAATGTGGCTATCTTGCTCGCCCATTTTGGTCGCTATCTGAAGTTGGATCGCAGCACTCTCTATGAGTTGACCCTAGGGGGATTGCTACACGACATTGGCAAGATCATGACCCCCGATGAAGTGCTCAATAAACCGGGAAAACTAACCGATCAAGAGCAGATCGTCATGCGCCAACACGTGGTACACAGCCAGCGCATTTTACAAGAGACCCCAGGCATCACCGCAACCATGCTAGAAGTCGCAGCCAATCACCACGAACGGCTCGATGGCACCGGCTACCCGAGACAACTCAAGGGCGAGCAGCTGTCTCTTTACACCAGAATGAGTGCTATCGTCGACGTTTACGATGCCGTGACCGCAGATCGCGTCTACAAAAAAGGGGTCCAGCCAACCCACGCATTTCGCATCCTACTGAAAGGATGCCATCGCCAGTTTGATGCTGAACTGGTCACCAAATTTATCAAGTGCATGGGGGTTTATCCCGTTGGTACCTTGGTACAACTCTCGAATCAACGCTTGGCGATTGTGATGCAGCGTAACGGTAAAGAGCCGCTCAAACCGGTGGTGAAAGTGATCTATCACGCTGTCTTGCGCCATTACTTGGACGTACAGTGGCTGGATCTTGCCGAAAACGGGGTCAATGAGACCATCGAATGTACCGTTGATCCCAGCGCCGTTGGCATTGAGCTGAGTCATTTCGTCTAACCCTGCCGAACGGAAGAACGTGAATTCAGATAATTAAGTGGAATGCTCCTGATGAATAGAGAAAAGAGTGGCGTTAATGGGATGGTCGCCCCTCCCCAAAACGGCATCTGAGTGCCAAAGTGGCGAATGTAAGTTCCCGCTGATGAGAGAGGCGACGACTATCGGCATCGATCTGGCAAAATATCTCTTCCAATTACATGGTAATCCCCCCGAAAAACTGAAGTGCTCCTAGGTAGAATTTTCTCGTATTTTGAACGCGGGAGGTTCCACATGAAAGCATCACGCTTTAGCGATGCCCAGTTCATCGCCATCCTCAAACAGGCCGAGTCAGGCTCACCCGTACCTGAGCTGTGCCGCGAGCACGGCATCAGCTCCGCCACCTTCTACAAGTGGCGTTCAAAATATGGCGGGATGGATGCCTCCCTCATGACTCGTCTCAAGGAGCTGGAGGACGAAAACCGCCGCCTCAAGAAGATGTATGCCGAGGAGCGCCTCAAGGCTGAGATCATCGCCGAGGCTATGGCAAAAAAGGGGTGACACCATCTGCCCGCAAGGAGATGGCTACCAAGGCCGTGGCTCATTACATCCTATCTATCCGCCTGGCTTGCCAGGTGTTCAAGGTGAGCGAGGGTTGTTATCGCTATCAGCCCGTGCTGGCCGATGAAAACCAGCTGATTGGTTGCTGCATATCACCAACACCCAGCACAACGGGGGCTTTGGCCTCTGTTTTCTCTACCTGCGCAACGTCAAAGGCGTTGGCTGGAACCACAAACGGGTCTACCGGATTTATCGAGAGCTTGAACTGAACTTGCGTATCAAGCCCAAAAAGCGATTGGTACGTGAAAAGCCGGAAGCATTGGCTGTGCCCGACAAGCCCAATCACTCCTGGTCGATGGATTTTATGCATGACCAGCTCAGTGATGGCCGGTCGGTGCGACTGTTTAATGTGATCGATGACTTTAACCGTGAGGCGCTGTGTATAGAGGTTAATTTTTCATTGCCTGCCTAGCGGGTCAAACGAGCCCTGGAGCAGGTGATCGAGTGGCGTGGCAAACCATCGATGATCCGGTGTGATAATGGCCCGGAATATATCAGCGAAGAGCTCAAGGAGTG
>NZ_PGGC01000101.1 GCF_002795305.1 Aeromonas cavernicola | reverse complement strand
AGATGTGTATAAGAGACAGGAAACCGCTTTGGTAGCCATCTCCTTGCGGGCAGATGGCGTCACCACTTTTTTGCTATGGCCTCGGCGATGATCTCTGCCTTGAGGCGCTCCTCGGCATACATTTTCTTGAGGCGACGATTTTCCTCCACCAGCTCTTTGAGGCGTGCCATCAGAGAAGCATCCATGCCACCGAATTTGGAACGCCACTTGTAGAAGGTGGCGGAGCTGATGCCATGCTCACGGCAGAGCTCAGGGACGGGTGAGCCAGACTCGGCCTGTTTGAGGATGGCGATGATTTGGGCATCGCTAAAGCGTGATGTTTTCATGTAGAACCTCCTGCGTTCAAGATACGAGAAAATTCTACTTATGAGCACTCCAGATTTTCGGGGGGATTACCCCTCTATTGCATTAGTTGTGGGTCCCACCGCGAGAGAATACAGGGCTCTGGAAAAAAGGGACATCCAAGAAATGAGGCCGTGCTGGTGATGCGAAAGGAAGGACTAGCGCATTGGAAAAAGATATCGGGATATCGCTGACGTTGGTGTATGCAGTGATCTGTTTACGCTTATGGGGTAATGCCAGTCAGTTAAGCCTGACTGGCATTGTTTTTATTGGCTTTTTGCACCGCATACTTTTGTGGTCTTGCCTTCACACTGCGGGGATAACTCCGCTCCCTTCGCTCCGGCAATACAAACTGCCCCGCCTGTTTCTCCAGCTCTGCTACCCGCTTCGGGATACTCCCCGGTGACAGGTACGGCATGCAGCTCAGTTCATGGATGAGATAGACCGACGCCATGTGAAAACTCAGCTGGCTCGCCGTGTATCCCTTCAGA
>NZ_PGGC01000100.1 GCF_002795305.1 Aeromonas cavernicola | reverse complement strand
CTGCTGCTGCAACAGGGCAAGACAGATGCCGCCATGACCCAGCTCGCCGCCATCAAATCGGTAAAAGGCGAGCAAGGCAATCGTGCCAAGGCACTGCTGGTGCAAGCACACCTCAATAAAGAGCAGTATGGCCAAGCGCTGGAACTGGCCCGTGAGCTGCAACAACAAGCCCAGTGGCAGCAAAAGGCCACCAGCTGGGTGAACTACATTCAAGCGCAGCGGGAAGAGTTAACTAAGAGCTCAGCCTAAGCGTCGCACATCACGCTATTGGGTGACATAACACAAGGGCGACTGCCGTTAGGGAGTCGCCCTTGTCCTACAGACCTGTTATCCCCTTAGATTATCCCCCCAGATAGGCTTGGCGCACGGCCGGATTAGCCAGTAGGGCGGCCCCGGTGTCTTGCAGCACCACGTGGCCGTTCTCCAGCACATAACCGCGGTCGGCCAGCTTGAGCGCTTGGTTAGCGTTCTGCTCCACCAGAAAGATGGTCATCCCCTGCTGGCGCAGCTGCTCTATGGTGTCGAAGATCTGCTGGATGACGATGGGAGCCAGCCCCAGCGAGGGTTCATCCAGCAGCAGCAGGCGCGGCTTGCTCATCAGGGCGCGGCCGATGGCCAGCATCTGTTGCTCGCCGCCGGACATGGTGCCCGCCCGCTGTGCCAGCCGCTCGTGCAGGCGCGGGAACAGGGTGAATACCTGATCCAGCAGGCCATGCTGCTCGGCTTTGTCGACGAAGAAGGCCCCCATCAGCAGGTTCTCCTCCACCGTCAGGCGGGCGAAAATGCGGCGCCCCTCCGGCACCACGGCGATATCCTTGCGCATAATGCGAGCGGTGCTGAGAGAGCTGATCTGCTCCCCCTCAAACCAGATGGAGCCGCTGCTGGGTTTGGGCTCGCCGCACAGGGTCATCAACAGGGTGGTCTTGCCCGCGCCGTTGGCACCGATCAGGGTGACGATTTCCCCCTCTTTCACCTCGACGCTGACGTCGTGCAGCGCCTGAATTTTGCCGTAGTGGGTCGATACGTTGCGAAGTTCTAACATCTTGATTCCCTAGGTCCTACGATTCGCCCAGATAGGCCTTGATCACGGCCGGATTGTTGCGGATCTCATCCGGCTTGCCATGAGCCAGCGGCGTACCCTGACTGACCACGAAGATGCGGTTAGAGATCTCCATCACCAGCTTCATATCGTGCTCAATCAATAGCACCGAGACCCCGAATTCATCCCGTAATTGGGTGATCAGAGTGTTTAATTGGTCGGTCTCGTGCGGGTTGAGGCCTGCGGCAGGCTCATCTAGCATCAATAACTCGGGGCGTGCGGCCATGCAGCGGGCAATCTCAAGGCGGCGCTGCTGGCCGTAGGCCAGATTGCCAGCGGGGCGATTAGCAAGGTCGGTCAGCCCCACTTTATCCAGCCAGAACGCCGCTCGTTCCAACCCTTCTGCTTCGGCGCGGCGAAAGGCAGGGGTCTTGAACAGCCCAGCCAGAAAACCGGTGTTGAGGTGCTGGTGCTGGGCCACCAGCAGGTTCTCCACTACCGTCATCTCCTTGAACAGCCGCACGTGCTGGAAGGTCCGCACGATCCCCTTGCGGGCGATGAGGTGGCCGGGCAATCCCTGAATCTGCTCACCCTTGTAGCGGATGGTGCCGCCACTGGGGCGGTAGAAGCCAGTCAGGCAGTTGAAGATAGTGGTCTTGCCCGCACCGTTGGGACCGATGATGGAGATCACCTCGCCGGGTTCGACATCCAGTTTGACCCCATTGACCGCCAATAACCCTCCGAAGCGCATCGACAGATCAGAGACTTCCATTAACTTCTGATGAGTACTCATTTCTGCAACTCCAGATGGGGACGGGTCATCGGCAGCAATCCTTGTGGCCGCCAGATCATCATGAACACCATCAACAGGCCGAACATCAGCATGCGGTACTCGTTGAACTCGCGGGCCAGCTCCGGCAGCACCGTCATCACGATGGCCGCCAGCACTACCCCGATCTGGGAACCCATACCGCCCAGCACCACAATCGCCAGCACAATGGCCGACTCGATAAAGACGAAGGATTCTGGGCTGATAAAGCCCTGCCGCGAGGCGAAGAAGCTGCCCGCAAACCCCGCAAAAGTGGCGCCGATGGTGAAGGCGGTCAGCTTGATGATGGTGGGGTTGAGCCCCAGTGATTTACAGGCGATTTCGTCTTCTCGCAGCGCTTCCCAGGCGCGGCCCAGCGGCATCCGCAGCAAGCGGTTGATGACGAACAGGGTCACCACCACCAGCACCAGCGCCATCAGGTAGAGGAAAATCACCTTATGGTTGGCGTTGTAGGTAATGCCAAAGAAGTTGTGGAAGGTATCAAAGCCGCCATCCTTGACGGTGCGGTTGAATTCCAGCCCCCCGAGAGTCGGCTTGGGAATGCCGGAGATCCCGTTCGGGCCGCCGGTCAGGCTGGTCATGTTGTTGAGCAGGATGCGGATGATCTCGCCAAAGCCCAGCGTCACGATAGCCAGATAATCCCCCCGCAGCCGCAGCACCGGGAAGCCAAGCAGGAAGCCGAACGTGGCCGCCATCAACCCGGCGATGGGCAGGCACTCCCAGAAGCTCAGCCCGAAGTAGGTGTTGAGCAGGGCATAGCTGTAGGCGCCGACCGCGTAGAAGCCGACATAGCCGAGATCGAGCAGACCGGCGAGGCCAACCACCACGTTGAGCCCCAGCCCCAGCATGATGTAAATCAGGGTGAGGGTGGCGAGATCGATGGCACCGCGAGAGGCCATAAAGGGCCAGCTCACCGCGAACAGCAGCACCAGCACGGCGGTGAGGTTATAGAGCTTGGGCGCCTCCTCCGGGCTCGGCAGCACCAGCTTGGTGAAGCCGACCGAGAAGCCGCTGATGGAGGCCTGAAACAGCCGTGCGATCTGACCGCGCAGCAGCTGGAACCAGAAAACGAGGGTGGCGCCCCCCAGCAGCCAAGCCAGCGACACATCGAGGCGGCTCACCACCTGCAAGCTGGCCCCGCTGGTCTCTAACTTGAAGCCGAGTAGCCAGAAGGAGAGCACCAACAAGACCAGACTGGCGATAGAAGCGTGGATAAATTGATGTTTCATCACACGTTCTCCACTGCCGGACGACCGAGAATGCTGAATATGGACATAAACAGCAGCACAAGAGCATGCATAGATTGGTTGTTCATACCTTCTCGACCTCCGGGCGGCCTAGGATGCCGGTGGGCATAAAGAGCAACACAAAAATCAGCAGGGCAAACGCCATCACATCCTTGTATTCGGTGCTGAGATAACCGGCGGTGAGCGCTTCCACCACCCCCAGCAGCAGGCCACCGAGTACGGCGCCCGGAATGCTGCCGATACCGCCCAATACCGCGGCGGTGAAGGCCTTCAGACCGGCCATAAAGCCGAGATAGGGGTTGATGACGCCGTAATACATGCCAAGCAGCACCCCAGCCACGGCGGCTAGCGCAGCCCCCAGCACGAAGGTGATAGAGATGACCACATGGGTGTCTATCCCTAACAGGTTGGCCATCTTGATGTCTTCCGAACAGGCGCGGCAGGCGCGGCCCATGCGGGAGCGGTTGATGAACTGGGTCAGCGCCAGCATGGTGATGAAGGTCACCACGAAGATGATCAGCTGCATGTAAGAGAGGCTGGCCTGAAAACCATCCTCGCCGCCGAGGGTCCAGCCACCGGAGATCAGGCTGGGCATGGCGATATCGCGCGAGCCCTGCGCCATCCGCATCATGTTCTGCAAGAAGATCGACATGCCGATGGCGGAGATGAGGGGGATCAGTCGATTGCCGCCGCGCAGCGGCCGATAGGCAACCCGCTCGATGCTCCAACCGTAGCTGCCGGTGATGATGATACTGACTAGGAAGGCGCCCCCTAGCAGCAGAACGGTGCTGTCGATGCCCATCATCATGAGCCCCGCCATCACCATGAAAGCGACATAGGAGCCGATCATGTAAACCTCGCCGTGGGCGAAGTTGATCATACCGATGATGCCATAGACCATGGTGTAGCCGATGGCGATCAAGGCATAGGTGCTGCCTATGGTTAATCCGTTCAGCAGTTGCTGGACGAGATAGAGGAGGTGTTCGGACATACTGCGTTCCCTGTACTTGCCCGCAAAAAGAGAGGAGGGGTGAGTCAATTCACCCCTGATCAGCAGATTACTTGAGTTGGCTAGAGGTACCGTCGGCGTGCCATTGGAACACCCCGAATTCGAAGCCCTTCAAATCACCATTAGAGGACCAGCTCAAGGGTCCCATCACGGTATCGACAGGGCCAGCTTTAATGGCCGCCGCCACGGCCGCCGGGTCATTCTCACCCGCCTTGGTAATGCCCGCCGCCAGCACCTGCACGGCTGCATAGGTGGTCCAGACAAACGGGCCGGAGGAGTCGAGGCCTTGGGCTTTGAACGCGGCAACCAATGGGGCATTGGCAGGTACTAAGTCATATTTGTTCGGCAGGGTCACTAGCAACCCTTCGGAAGCTGGGCCACCGATGGCGGAGATATCCTTGTTGCCTACCCCTTCCGGGCCCATGAACTTGGCTTTCAGCCCTTTTTCGCCAGCCTGACGCAGGATCAGCCCCAGCTCTGGGTGATAGCCGCCGTAGTAGACGAAATCAACGTTCTCTTTTTGCAGCTTGGCGATCAGGGCGGAGAAGTCCTTGTCACCGGCGGTGATCCCTTCAAAGGCCACCACATTCACGCCGGCTTTGTCGAGCGCCGCTTTGACGCTGGAGGCAATGCCTTCACCGTACTGCTTCTTGTCATGGATCACCGCAACCCGCTGAGGTTTAGCCTGTTCGATGATGTATTTGGCAGCGGTCGGGCCTTGATCGCTATCTAACCCAATGGTGCGTAAGACCAGCTCATAGCCCCGCTCGGTGATTTTGGGGTTGGTGGAGGCGGGAGTGACGATCAGGATCCCCTCGTCTTCATAGATGTCGGAGGCGGGCAGGGTGTTATCAGAGCAGAGGTGGCCGACCACAAATCTCACCCCATCGTTCACCACCTTGTTGGCAACGGCCACCGCCTGTTTGGGGTCGCACGCATCGTCATAAATCACCGCTTCAATTTGCTTACCAGCAATACCGCCCGCTTTATTGATCTGCTCAACTGCCATCTTGCCGCCGGTGAACTGCATATCACCATATTGAGCAACCGGGCCAGTCACTGGGCCTGCAATACCGATTTTGATGGTATCGGCTGCATGAGCCACAAACACTGCGCCAAACAGCGCCAAAGAAACAGCCGCATTTACTGCTTTTCTGCCTAATTTATTCATTGATTCATCCCTTAATCAGTAGATTATTTCACGCTTTGTGTGTCATTCCGGACCGACTCTTGCCACGCCCAGCAATAAAACATGGTTCTATCACCCCTCGCCAGCCAATAACAAGCGATTAAAGCAGGCCCTGAGAGTGGTGTAATGCCAGTAGCAGTGAGCTAATGACTAATTTGTTATATAAATGCCGCATTTAATTTTTATCCATTATGCAACATTTAATAAAACACTGCATAACAGCCAGAATGACAGAATAAAAAACTGACGGAACATTAGCCTGATGGCGCTCCCAATTTGACCAAAATCTGTTTGCGCAAACGGGGGGCAACGCCTAGATTAGCCAGCGTTAAACGCACATCGGCAGCCCAGTGAAAACCAAGCCTTGGTTCGGGAAATCTGTTAATGTTGCGCCCCTTTTATTTTCAGGAGACAGAGATGGCCACCATTAAAGATGTCGCCTCACGGGCGGGCGTATCCATCTCCACCGTCTCGCATGTACTCAACCACACCCGCCGGGTCAGCGAAGATGCGACCCAGAAAGTGCTTGAGGCGGTGGCAGCACTCAACTATGCACCCAACTCGGTTGCGCGTAGTCTCAAGATCAATTCGACCAAGACCATCGGGATGCTGGTAACCACCAGCGTCAATCCCTTTTTTGCCGAAGTGGTGCAAGGGGTCGAGGCTTACTGCTTTGAGCAGGGTTATAGCCTGATTTTGTGTAACACCGAGAACCAACCGGCACGCCAGCAGCACTACTTAAAGATGCTGATGGAGAAGCGGGTTGATGGACTGCTGGTGCTGGGCACCGACATCGACACCCCGCTGCGTGACATGTTGCGCATCCACAAGAACGTGCCACAAGTGGTACTGGATTGGGGCACTGAGTGTGATTTTGCCAACGTGATCAACGATAACGCGCGTAAGGGAGCCCAGATGGCCGCGCGTCATCTGTTAGAAGAGGGGCACCGCAACATTGTTTGCATCACCGGTCATCTGGCTAAACCGACCACCCAACAGCGCTTGGATGGGGTAAGGGATGCCTTTAGTGAGCTGGGCCTGACGCTAAGCGATGGGCAGATTTTCGAAGGGGATTACGAGAGCCAGAGTGGGTTTGATGCCATGCAGCGCATTTTAGCGCTCACGCCCCGCCCGACAGCGGTGTTTGCCTTTGATGACCCGATGGCGATCGGGGCAATCTGCGCCGCTTGGGAAGCTGGCGTCCAGGTGCCAGATGATATCTCGGTTATCGGTTACGACGACGTCGAAATGGCCCGTTTTGCTAGCCCACCGCTAACCACTATCCGCCACCCCAAGGCTGAATTGGGCCTGCTCGCGGTGCGACAATTGGTCAATCGGCTGCGTAATAAAGAGCTGGAAGTGGAGTCGATGACCGTGGAGCCGGAGCTGATTATCCGCCGCTCGGTTAAATCACTGCGCTAACCCAACTGCCCCTTCACCCTGAGGGGGCCGTTTTCAGCTATCCCAACACCAGCGGTGTTGAGCATTGCGCGCCCTTAGCGGCTTACCCCCTCACTCCCTCGTCATGTCGTCATGTCGTCATGTCGTCATTTGATGATCGCACATACGTCTTCCATGATGGCGGTTCTGTATTACTCGGTTTTACCCTATGGTGGAAGGAATTAGCGATCGCGGCGATGACCATAGCGCCCAGCCCGCTCACCGCTTCATCATGATAACCCACGCCCCGTCAGGGGAGTGACAACCGGGAGAGTACCGATGCGACATTGTCTGGTCATGGGGGCAGCTGGATATATCGGCTCCTATCTGGTGCCCTATCTGCAGCAACTAGGCTATCAAGTAACGGCCGGAGCGCGGCGCCCTTGCCGTCTGCCAGATGGAGTGGCCTTGCGGCTCGCCGACAGCCTGAAACCCGAGACCTTACCCCCAGCCCTAGCAGGGGTGGATACCGTCTTTTATCTGGTTCATGCCATGGGGGCTGGCGCTGGTTTTCACCGGCTGGAACAGCAGGGCGTCAAGAACTTTGCCGCTGCCGCCCACGCTGCTGGGGTTCGCCGCATCATCTATCTGGGAGCGATCCAGCCTGAGCCATGCCATAGCCGCCACCTCAACTCCCGCCGCTATTGCGGCGAGCTATTTCGCGAGTCAGGTGTCCCAACGGTGGAGCTGCGCGCTGGCATTATTATTGGGCCTGGTTCCGCTGCGTTTGAGGTGATGCGAGACTTGGTGTTCAATCTGCCGATGATGGTGACCCCAAAGTGGGTGCGCTCACGAACCCCCCCCATCGCCCTCTCCAACCTGCTTCACTATCTGGGTGGACTCATCGAAGCGGACGGCGTCGCAGGCCACATTTTTAATGCCGCAGGCCCTGAATTACTCAGCTATCAAGCCCAGTTACAGCGCTTCGCCGCTCACATCGGTAAGCGCTGTCCGATCATTCCGCTGCCATTTTTAAGCCCCAAGCTCTCTTCGTGGTGGCTGCAATTTGTGACCTCAGTGCCACAACCAGTAGCCAAAGCGCTGGTGGGCGGGCTGAAGCACGATATTCCCGCCGACGATGGTCCACTCCGAGCCCTGCTGCCACAAACCTTGCTCAGTTTTGATGATGCCCTAGCCGAAAGTTTGGCGCTGGAGCAGCAACTCGGAGCCGAGCAGCAAGAGCAGGAGACCCCACTTGGCCTGCGTTGGCGCCATCCTGAATATGGGTTTTATGATCGCACCGCCAGCGGCGAGGCCAACTGCCTCGCCACGCCCGAGGTGGTGTGGCAGGTGCTGGCGCAGTTGGGGGGCGAGCCGCGTTACTTCTATATGAATGGGTTATGGGTCGTGCGTGAATGGATGGATCACCTCATTGGCGGCCCAGCTCGAACCCGTGGTCGAACCAACCCCGATCGTTTCGTGAAGGGCGATATGTTGGACTCGTGGCAAATCATCGGGGTGGATGAGGGGCGCCGACTCGATCTGTTGTTCAACATGAAAGCCCCCGGTGTCGGCCGGCTGGAGTTCAATATCCTCCCCGAAGCCTCTGGCTTGACCCGCATCACCGTGACCGCCCATTGGCATCCCCAAGGGGCATGGGGGCTTGCCTACTGGCTCGCCATGTTGCCGTTTCACCTGTTTATCTTTCAGGGCATGACCGAGGCCATCGCTAAAACTGCAGAGGCCAACGCAGGCATCCCGGTCATGGACTAACAACCCATGCCACTTGGCTAGGTGATGTGCACGCTTGGCGGAGTGGCATCTTCGCATAGTAGATAGAGGCAACCGTGTCGCGGCGTAGGTAGTGGCTTGGCTCACCGTACCGATGAGACCCACCTCGGTGAGCGTTCACTGGACAAACAAAAACCCCCGAGGTGGCTACATCGGGGGTTTACAGTGTTAGGCGTGTCTCGACTATGTGAAAAACTAATTGATTAGCAATCAGATAGCAGATGCGGCTCTTTATCGCTGTTTACATCCTCGCCATTCAGATGGCGTATCAGTGCAGACCCGCGACATATTTTGCCAGCACCTCAATATCCTGATCGGTCAGCTTTTTCGCCACATCACGCATCATGCTGTTAGGATCATTATCGCGCGCGCCCGCTCGGAACTTAGTGAGCTGATCTTTGATATAGGCGGGATGCTGGCCAGCAAGGTTTGGATATTTGGCTTGCTCAACTCCAGAACCACGTGGGCCATGGCAAGAGGTACAAGCGGCAAGACCACGGCTGATATCGCCGCCCATGTAAAGGGTTTTACCTGCTTCAGCGGCATCATCAGGCACCGCGATAGGTGTCACCTTTTGCGCCGAAAAATAGGCGGCCAAATCATCCATATCTTGCTCAGACAGGGGAAGCGCCATCGGCCCCATCACCGGTGCAACACGCCCTGGTTGACCAGATGCAGCGGCTTTGAGTTCAACTAATTGCTTTTTGAGATATGATGCGTGCTGACCAGCAATTTTGGGGTACATATCAAGCAGGCTGTTACCGTCCGGTCCATGGCAAGCTGCACACACGGCAGCTTTGGTTTGTCCGGCAGCGGCATCACCTTTGGCTTGTGCCATCCCCGTTACGCCAACCAGCAGAGCAAAAGTAATGACTAAGTTCTTCATGGCGTTCCAACTTTTCATTATTAGGCTTCCAGATCCCATGCCGCTGAAGGCATGTTAAAATAAACGCGTTAAAGCGACGCTATTTTACACCATTTCACAAAAAAGTAACTCTATAACCCTCTCTTCTCCATGGGGAAATTACGTTGGAATCACAAACTTTAAATTTCAATAAGGTGCATTTTGTGACCAGTGCGCCAGACATTCGCCATCTACCAAATGATGGGGGGGTCGAGATCGCGTTTGCTGGCCGCTCCAACGCGGGTAAATCCTCTGCATTGAATACCTTAACGAAACATAAGAACCTCGCGCGTACCAGTAAAACACCGGGGCGGACCCAGTTGATTAACCTGTTTGAGCTAGAGCCAGGCAAACGCTTAGTCGATCTGCCGGGTTATGGTTATGCCCAAGTACCGTTAGAAATGAAGCTAAAATGGCAAAAATCGCTGGCTGAGTATCTACAGCGTCGTGAGTCATTGAAAGGATTGGTAATTTTGATGGATATTCGTCATCCGCTTAAAGAAACGGATATGAATATGCTGGAGTGGAGTGCGCACCGTCAGTTACCGGTTATGTTACTGCTGACCAAAGCCGATAAATTGAGCCCTGGCCCACGTAACAATCAAGTGATCAAGGTGCGTAATGCCGTCGTCAATCTCGGCCCACAGATTCAAGTCGAGGCATTCTCCTCCCTTAACAATATTGGCGTAGACAAGCTAACGCAGACATTAAGCGCTTGGTATCTGGCAAACGCTGCAGCGGGATCAGAACAAGACGAGCCAGACCTTCACGAAGAGTAAGCAAGGCAGACGATGGCAACAATGAGCGGAGCACTTCTCCGCTGATTGAACCTAGGTCAAGCGCGTTAGCAGTAACCCCTGCCGATCTCACCATCAACGATCCGCCATCAACCGTGGTGTACCTTACCTAGCATCACGATTGCACTGACTACAGCTGCATCGACATATCTCAAACAAGCCCCTGTTCGTCCCGCTTTTGCACGTTGTCAGTCCATCTGGCAACACCGTTCGCCCCATCACAGATTCATTGGACCCAACTTATAACGAAAAACAGCTAAGAGAGGGACAACCTATCACCCTGCGCTTGTTGTTTTTATGTAAAAAATAATCAGTTAGGTAATAAAAAAACACACTCCATCTTGCTCGGCTAATAGACGGTCGTAACGGAGGGTGGAGGAGTTGTGATGCTAAGATGCGTCGCAATAAACAGATGAGATAAAAGGGGGAGGGGCAAAAATAACAGTTAAAAATCAATACAATAAAGTCACCCTTAAATGAAAAACATAAAAAGCAGACATAAAAAAATGCCCCGACGATAACTCATCGAGGCTGCTATATAGCCACATTTAAGTATGTGAAATAAAAGGTCTTTAAAGATAGAACATCTTACCTCTGTACCCTACGTGAAAAATTTTATAGCAAAACAGCAATCAATGAAAGTAAGTTTTGTAATTAAATTTCATTTTTTTGTTTAAATAAAAAAATCCCCAGCATCAAGGCTGGGGAAGATATAAGCAGAACATGTCGTTGCTCCGCTATCTGGCTGACCATCTGTATCGCGGCAGGTTCAGATGCACTGATCCATATCTAATGAGGGTTTATCGCATTCAGGGTGGCCGACTATCTTAGCTGGCACCCCAGCAACGGTGGTATGCGCAGGGACTGGGTTTATCACCACACTGCCAGCACCAATTTTAGCCCCGACCCCCACCTCGATATTACCCAGCACTTTAGCTCCCGCACCGATCATCACACCTTCGCGAATTTTAGGATGACGATCACCACTCTCTTTGCCTGTTCCGCCGAGGGTCACGCTTTGCAAAATAGAGACATCATCCTCAATCACGGCGGTTTCTCCCACCACGATACCAGTGGCATGGTCAAACATGATCCCTTTGCCAATCCGCGCGGCAGGATGCACATCGACTCCAAACACCACCGAGATCTGGTTTTGCAGATAAAGTGCCAATGGGCGACGACCATGGCGCCATAACCAGTTAGCAACCCGATAGCCTTGCAGGGCATGAAAGCCTTTCAAATAGAGGAGCGGGGTGGAAAAAAGATCGACCGCAGGGTCCCGCTCTTGCACCGCGCAAATATCGGCAGCCACCACGTCCAGTAGTCTGGGTTCACTGCGCAGCGCGAGTTCTATCACTTCGCGCAAAGCAATCGCTGGCATGGTGGTGCTATCTAGCTTATTCGCCAGCTGGAAACTCAGGGCTGACAGCAGATTCTTATGATTAAGAATGGTGGAGTGAAAGAAACTGGCCAACATAGGCTCTTCAGCCACCAGACATAACGCTTCTTGCTGAATTTTTTGCCACGTGTTGGCAACCAAATCATCCATGTGTTGCAACCTACTTATTGTTCTGGGTGAGGACTCTGCTGCTCTTTCATGAGTACCGAAACTGGGTCCATATGAATAATGATGTCTATGCGATCAAATTCCTGAAGCACCGCGCGCTCGACTTCATCGGCGATGTGGTGAGCATTGACCAAAGGAAGCTGGTCATCTAATTCCAAATGGAGTTGCACAAACCGAGTGGGGCCAGACTGACGAGTGCGCAGATCATGCACCCCATGTACCCCAGCGACAGCGCAACAAAGGGTCATTATTCTCGCTTGTTCTTCCGCTGGCAACTGGCGATCGAGCAACGCTTGTACCGATTCGTAACCTATGTGGCTCGCCCCCCACAACAAGAACAAGCCGATCAAGATAGCAAAAAGGCCGTCAGCCCAAAACCAGCCTTGTCCTGCTAATACCAGTGCGAGCAAGACCCCCACATTCAGCAACAAATCAGAGCGATAGTGCAACATGTCTGCTTTTATCGCCACGCTCCCCGTCTTACTAATCACAACACGTTGGAAACCAACCAGTAACAGGGTTAGCACAATCGAGCCCACGCTAACCCACATACCGGCTTCCAACCTCTGGATCGGCGCCTGATTAAGTAAGGAGGAGATGCCGTGCATCACCAGCAATAGGGCAGAACCTGAAATAAATGCCGATTGGATCAGGCCCGCGAGTGACTCCGCCTTACCATGGCCAAAGCGGTGCTCATCATCGGCAGGGGCGAGTGCATAACGGATAGCCAATAAATTGATGATGGACGCACTCACGTCCATCAACGAGTCGGTGAGAGAAGCAAGCAGGCTCGACGCGTCGGTCATTAACCAAGCAATCAACTTACCAATGATCAGCAAGGTTGCAGTGCTAACAGCGGCCACGCTAGCCCATGTCACCCAGCGAGAATAGAGTTGATGGCTCAATATCGGCTTTCCTCTAACAGTTAAAAATTTATTATACCCTGACCCCAGCGTTAGTTTGGCGCGAAAAATCCGTGGAATCACTTCAGATGAACAGAATACTGCTGGTCGATGACGATCTTGAACTGACCCAACTACTCACCGAAATTCTGACCTTGGAAGGCTTTCAAGTGATTGTTGCCGAAAACGGCGAAGAAGGTCTGCAGCGGATAGCGGAACAGGATTTCAATCTGATACTGCTGGACGTCATGATGCCTAAACTCAATGGCTTTGCGATGCTAACCACCCTTCGTAAGACGCACGAAACCCCAGTATTAATGCTAACAGCACGGGGGGATAGCCAAGATCGCATCAACGGGCTAGAAGCCGGAGCCGATGACTATCTCGCAAAACCATTCGATGATCGGGAGCTGCTAGCCCGAGTACGCGCCATCTTGCGCAGAACCCAACCCCCTCAATCAGCGCGTGGTGGCTACGATGAAGTGCACTTTATGGATATTGTGCTTCAACCCGGTCTGCAGCAAGCACGCTGTGGTGAACAACGATTGGAGTTAACCGCAACCGAGTTTGGCTTGTTGGAGTGCCTCCTGCGTCATCCCGGCCACATTGTCAGCAAAAGTCTCTTGTCGGAGCAGGTGATTGGTAAAAAACTGACCCCCTTTGATCGCACTATCGACATGCACTTAAGCAACCTTCGCAAAAAGCTGCCAGAGCGGGCAGATGGCCAGCCTCGCTTCAAAACAGTGCGGGGACGGGGGTACTTGTGGCTAGAACAGTAATCAAAGATGTCGCCTCTCTCGATGGCCTTTCCACCCAGATTTTTCTGTGGTTCTGGCTCATTTTACTGATCATGCTGGCTGCCGTTATCAGCTTGCCAAATCTTGATCCGCGCAATCAACTACCGCTACCAAGCCATGAAATCGGGCGGATGCAGCACAATGTCAATATCCTCAAACAGGCAGCGGACCCGAGCCGGGATTTCGATTTAACCCGCGCGATGAAAAACATCACCATGCTGCCGGTAGATAACGTTTATGTTCGTAGCAGCAATGGCCAGATCCAATCCACCATTCATCCCCACAAATTTGTGGTTCGTTTTATGGTCGACGCCGACTCTCCTGCCAACCCCATGCTCGGCCACGAAAAAAACAACGCAATCGCCGGTCCCTTTCTGATGGAGCATCGCGGCCAGCAATACCATGTGTACTTTGGCCTGAATGTGGATACGCCTTACCTGTTTATGTTTATCCAAATCTTGGATCACCCGATCCGGATTCTCGGCGTCGCCATGCTCGTGAGCACGCCCTTGTGTCTGTTGCTAGCATGGCGATTGACTCGCCCTATTTTGCGATTACAACGTGCCGTCTCTCAGCTCGCTACCGGTAACTTGGCTGTGCAGATCCCTAACTTGGGGCGACGCGATGAAATAGGCCAATTGGCCGATCATGTCCGAGAGATGGTAGAAACGCTTAAGTGCATGATAAAAAAACAGAAACAACTTCTTTCTGACATATCCCACGAGCTGCGCAGCCCGTTAACCAGAATGCAACTGGCGCAAGCGCTCATCCGTCGTAAGCAGGGGGACAGCGCGGAACTGGCGCGCATCGAGTTAGAGATTACCAAGTTGGATAAATTAATCGGCGATCTGCTCGACCTCTCGCGGGTGCAGCAACATACAGAAGCACCGGAGCGACGGGCATTAGCCCACCTATTAGAACCCCTCCTCGAAGATGCGATGTTTGAGGCCAATCAGAGCGGCAAACAACTACAACTGCCTCACCTACCGACAGAGTCAACCATGATGTGGCCAGCGTTGCTCGCGAGGGCCATCGAAAATCCGCTACGCAACGCCCTCAAATATGGCCAAGAGTTTATCTGGGTGGATTGGTATCGGGAGCAAGAGATGTGGGTCATGACGATTCGTGATGATGGGCCAGGCGTGCCCGATGCTCAGCAAGCCCAACTATTTCTGCCCTTTTTCCGCGCAGATGATGCACGTAATAATAAAACAGGTGGCACCGGGCTTGGCCTAGCAATCGCTCATGAGGCCATTTTGCGCCATGGTGGCACCATTACCGCCAGTAACCATTACCCGACAGGGCTGATGATCACCATTCGCCTACCCATTGCCTGACTCTTTCCATCCAGACGGGCGCTGGGTATGCTGGCGCCCCTTAAATTCCGCTGCAGGATCGTCCCATGCTCGACATTGTGCTCTATCAACCAGAGATCCCCCCCAACACCGGTAACATCATTCGGCTTTGTGCTAACACCGGTTATCGATTGCACTTGATCGAACCGCTAGGCTTTGAGTGGGATGACAAACGAGTAAGACGAGCAGGTCTCGATTATCACGAATTTGCGGAAGTGAAACGCTGGTCGAGTTATGAGCATTTTTTGACCGCAATCGCACCCCAGCGGGTATTTGCTTGCACCACCAAAGGGCGTACCGCTCACTCGGAGGCACAGTTTGTAGCCGGGGATGCCTTACTGTTTGGCCCCGAAAGCCGAGGGCTTCCGCAAGAGATCATTGATAGCCTGCCATTCGAGCAACGGCTGCGCATCCCCATGCTGCCCCAAAGTCGCAGCATGAACCTGTCGAATGCAGTGGCGGTATTTGTGTATGAAAGCTGGCGCCAGTTAAATTATCAGGGCGCCCTTTAGCAGCGAGATCCCATCAGTGGCGGGCAGTCAGTAACTGCCCACTTTGCTCTAGCCGCCAGCAAATAATGCCCAAGGTCATACCGCGAGCCACCATGAGGGCCGCCATCGCAGCCCACAATGCGGCCACCCCCCACTCCTGACACAACCACCAGACCGGGAAAAAGCCGCCAAATGCCGCCATTAGCATACTGTTACGCATTTCTCGGGCACGGGTGGCCCCGATAAAAATGCCATCAAGCAGAAAACACCAGACGGAGAGTAACGGCATGGCCACTAGCCAAGGGAGCTGACGGGTTGCCTCTGCGACCACTGCGGGAATATCGGTAATATGACCAATCAATTGGGTACCAAATAGAGCAAAAACCACGCTAAAACACAGAGCAATCAACCCTGCCCACCCCAGATTGAGCACGATGGCCTCGCGCAGTTGCTGGCGACTTTGTTGACCAATGGCACGTCCTACCATGGATTCAACTGCATAGGCAAAACCATCTAACCCATAAGAAGCCAGCATCATAAAGTTGAGCAGCACCGCATTGGCCGCTACCGCGATATCTCCCAAACGAGCGCCCTGGAGGGTCATGAACGCAAAACAGAGCTGCAAGCTAAGAGAGCGTAAAAAGATGTCTCGATTCAACCGCAGCAAGCTAACCAAGGGGGACAATTGCAACCAGCGCTGCCCCCCACCAGCCCACGCACCCGCGCTAAATTGCTGCAATTGACGGCGAACCAGCCACAACCCTAGTACCAGTGCACCGTAATCAGCCAGCACCGACGCAGCAGCCACCCCTTTCACTTGCCAATCAAACACGAGGACAAATAGCGTATCCAGTCCGATATTGACCAAGTTGGTGACGATCAACATCAACATCGGGCCACGCGCATCTTGCCGACCCAATAACCACCCCATCAATACCAGATTGCCAAGCGCCGCTGGCGCACTCCAAATACGAACCGCGACATACTGAGCTGCATAACGTTGCACTTGTTCAGATCCGCCACTCAAAGCAATCAACTTGGCGAGCAAGGGGGAGAGCAGCAGTAGCAGCAAGCCGAGCAACATGGCTAAGGAAAATGCCCGTAATAAGGTATCAATTTGGGCCCGTTGATCGTGCGCACCACAAGCCTGCGCAGTCAAACCGGTGGTGGACATGCGCAAAAAGCCAAGTAACCAAAAGAGCACATTGATAAAGGTCGCGCCGACCGACACCCCACCTAAAAACCAAGCCTGACCGAGATGGCCGATCACCCATGTGTCCACCAACCCGAGTAGTGGGGTGGTAATATTGGAAAACACCATGGGGAGGGCAAGCGCAAACAGCACCTTGTGACGTTCAGGGTCACGCCACCCACAACAGAAATCACACTGAGGTTTCATCATCAATCGCTGTTATTGGCCAGGGTGACGATCCGGGCAAAGTCTGACACCATGGTCGCCATATCCACTCGGGGGACCGCGCCAGGAGCGATTTTGGGGCGAAATACAGCTTGAAGCTTGCCTGCCGGATTGATCAGAACAATCGAAGCGGAATGGTCTACCAAATAATCCTTCTCCCCTTGGTCCGCGATCGAGTAAACCAACCCCAAATTACGCACAAATGGAAATAGCTTATCGTGGGAGCCTGTCGCAGCCTTGAACTCAGGATGAAAGAAGGCGGTGTAGCTTTTCAAACGGGCACTATCATCCCGCTGCGGATCTGCCGAGATAAACATCACTTGGCTACTCGGCGCAACCTGCTTGAGCTGGTCATACACCGAACGCAAATCAGCCAAGGTGGTTGGGCAAATATCAGGACAAAAAGTGTAGCCGACGAACAAAAAGGTCCAGTGACGCTGCAGACTGGCAGGGTTAAACGGCTGGCCATTGGCATCGGTGAGATGGAAATCGTTGATATCACGCCCGCCAGAGGGGTAGTAATCCGCTTGATCAGGTAACTGTGGCTGGGTGGCGAAAAATGCCAACCCCATGCCTGCAATGGCGAGCAAAAATAGCAAAGGATAACGTAACTTGACCATAACAAGGACCTTCTCGCTGCAATGCCTCTGGCCTTACTGACCGGATAGGGAAGCATTGTAACCCAGCCCTCGCAGAACCGAATGGTCGCGGGTGGTTTCTCATAAAAATAGATCCACGATAAACCAAGCCCGCCCCGCGCCTTGGTGGATTTACCAAGGCTGTCACTGCGACATAAGGTTAAGTCCCTGACGAGAGCGGATACCGAGTGATTCTTAGGTGTGGGGGTAATGGCCCAATCCCTTCAGATGACTAGCGGACTTAGCTGTAATGGGGATCACGGGAGCCAGCCGATTACCATGGGTGCTGGCATCATGGCCATGCTTAAGCAGCAGGACTAATCTGACGATTTTTAGCTTGGGGCAGCCTAACCATAAAGCCCAATATGACCCCTTGTGGTACAGCCACAGACCATAAAACCGGGTGACTCTGCTGCCTTTAATAAACCGGGTGATAGAGGAGGCCGATTCAGCTTCTGCTGAACGCCATGGCTTTCTCAACGCCATACCCTTTCTCCTTGGCTGACCAGTCACGCCGCTAAACGCCCCTTCCCTCGCTCATCGTAGGGGGACGATGTCGGCGCTCACCCTGTGCCATTTACTGACGAGCTCCAGCCGCGCCAGTGGCGGGTGGAGTGCTGCTTTATGAGCGAAAAACCTCTTTTGAGCATATACCCGAAACAGCTACCTTGGCGGTCAGCTGGGGGATGAAGGTGGGTGAGATTAAAATCTGCTTGATACTTTTGGGGAAAAACCAGCATGTGCCGAACTGGAAATGGCTCGATGGGCGAAATAACAGACTATCCCAATAGGTATGATTGGCGCAGCCAGGTTGGATATGGGCAGTACCCAGACAGCGGAGCCTACATCAGTACGTGAGGGCTTAGAACACAGTCCGAGGCCAACATGGCAAGTGAAATAGCCCTAATGGGCTGTGCTTTAAGTCCGCCCCTTTACATAAACCAAGGGGCGGGTATTAACGTATCTCAGTGATGTTGCATGGCTCAGGGATTAGCTTTTTTTGACCGGGCGAGCCCACCCTTTGATGTGACGCTGCGGCACGCGACTGATGACCAGTTCATGCTCTGCGACATCCTTGGTGATGGTGGAACCCGCCCCTAAGGTCGCTCCTTTGCCAATGTGCACCGGCGCCACCAGTTGGGTATCGGAGCCAACGAATACGTCGTCCTCGATGATGGTCTCGAACTTGTTTATCCCATCGTAGTTACAAGTGATCGTCCCAGCGCCGATATTCACGTTGGCACCGACCTTGGCATCTCCCAGATAGCTCAAATGCCCGCATTTTGAACCGACACCAAGCCGCGCTTTCTTCATTTCGACGAAGTTGCCGACGTGAGCATCTTGCTCCAGCACCGCTCCGGGACGCAGGCGAGTAAAGGGGCCGACCGAGCACTGATCGGCAATTTGCGCCCCTTCAATGACCGAGTAGGGTTTCACCTCACTGTGATCACCAATCACGCAATCTTTCAGCACACTGCCTGCACCAATTCGCACATGATTGCCCAGCACAACGTTACCTTCGATGATGACATTGACATCGATCACCACCTCTTCGCCGATGTCGAGGGTTCCGCGCAGATCGAAACGAGCGGGATCGATCAAGGTGACGCCAGCGATCATCAACTTCTCGGCCTGCAACTGCTGGTAGCTGCGCTCAAGCTGAGCCAACTGCACTCGGTTATTGGCCCCTTCTACCTCGGCGGCACGCTCCGGATGGACCGCAGCGATCGGGCAACCATCGGCGTGTGCCATGGCGATCACGTCGGTCAGGTAGAACTCGCCCTGAGCATTTTTGTTATCCAAACGCGATAGCCAGCTGCGCAGCTGACCGCCATTGGCCACCAGCACACCGGTGTTCACTTCGCGGATGGTCAGCTGCTCGGCGTTGGCATCTTTCTGCTCGACAATCCCGACCACCTGGCCGTTGCTGCGCACGATCCGGCCATAGCCAGTGGGGTTGTCCAGCACCACGGTCAGCAGCGCCATGCCATCACTTGCCTTGGCAGCCAGCAGCCGTTGCAGGGTCTCTGGCTGGATCAGCGGGGTATCGCCGTACAGCACCAGCACGTCGTCGTCATCCTGCCAAAACGGGATGGCCTGAGCCACGGCATGACCGGTTCCCAGCTGCTGCGCCTGCAGCACCCAGTTGACGTTGGCCGCGACGATCCGCTCTTTGAGCAGCTCGGCACCGTGGCCATAGACCAGATGCAGCTGTTCGGCGCCCACCTGACGGGCGGTGTCGATAACATGGGAGACCATGGGTTTGTTTGCTACTGGGTGCAATACTTTGGGCAGAGAAGATCGCATGCGGGTGCCCTTGCCCGCAGCCAGGATCACAACGTTGAGAGACATGAGGTCGACCTTGAACTTGTGTGGAAATACCCGGCGGAGTCTATCCAACAGGTAAAAAAAAAGCGACCCGCAGGTCGCTTTTTACATCACCGTTATTAGCGGTAATTCTTTTTGACGATATCGATAACCCGCAATTGGGCCATCGCTTTGGCCAGCTCGGTAGCGGCTTGGGCGTAGTCGATATCACCATGGGAGCTCTGGATCCGCGCTTCGGCTGCACGCTTGGCCTCTTGGGCTTTCGCCTCATCCAAGTCATCAGCACGAATCGCAGTGTCCGCCAGCACGGTCACGGCTTCAGGCTGCACTTCCAGCATACCGCCGGAGACATACAACACCTCTTCCGTTCCGTTCTGCTTTACCAAGCGGACCAAGCCCGGCTTGATAGCAGTCAGCAACGGAGCATGACCGTGGCGAAGACCCAACTCCCCTTCGGAGCCTGTTACCTGAGCAGATTGCACGCGACCGGAAAAAAGTTTTCCTTCGGCGCTCACCACATCTAGGTGAAAGGAGATCATCTCTGCCATGGGCCCTCCTGTCTAGGCTTACAGTTTCTTGGCTTTCTCGACAACTTCGTCGATACCGCCAACCATGTAGAACGCCTGCTCAGGCAGATCGTCATACTCGCCTTTCAGGATGCCCTGGAAACCACGAATGGTCTCTTTCAGTGGCACGTACTTACCCGGGGAACCGGTAAATACTTCTGCTACGAAGAACGGCTGGGACAGGAAACGCTCAATTTTACGGGCACGGGCGACGGTCAGTTTGTCTTCTTCTGACAGTTCATCCATCCCCAAGATGGCGATGATGTCCTTCAGCTCTTTGTAGCGCTGCAGTACGGTTTGAACGCCACGAGCGGTCTCGTAGTGCTCTTTGCCAACCACCAGCGGGTCCAGCTGACGAGAGGTAGAGTCCAGCGGGTCAACGGCTGGGTAGATACCCAGTGCCGCGATCTGACGGGACAGTACCACGGTCGCATCCAAGTGGGCGAAGGTGGTGGCCGGAGACGGGTCAGTCAAGTCATCCGCAGGCACGTAAACGGCCTGTACGGAGGTGATAGAACCGGTCTTGGTGGAGGTGATACGTTCTTGCAGAACGCCCATCTCTTCGGCCAGGGTCGGCTGATAACCTACTGCAGAAGGCATACGGCCTAGCAGTGCGGATACTTCAGTACCGGCCAGCGTGTAACGGTAGATGTTGTCCACGAAGAACAATACGTCACGCCCTTCGTCACGGAACTTCTCAGCCATGGTCAGGCCGGTCAGCGCCACGCGCAGACGGTTTCCGGGCGGCTCGTTCATCTGACCGTAAACCAGAGATACTTTGTCCAATACGTTGGACTCCATCATCTCGTGGTAGAAGTCGTTACCCTCACGGGTCCGCTCACCAACACCGGCGAACACAGAGTAACCACTGTGCTCAATCGCGATGTTACGGATCAGCTCCATCATGTTGACGGTTTTGCCTACACCGGCACCACCGAACAAACCAACCTTACCACCCTTGGCGAACGGGCATACCAGGTCGATAACCTTGATGCCAGTTTCCAGCAGATCGTTACTGTTGGACTGATCTTCATAGCTAGGCGCCGCACGATGGATAGACCAGCGTTCTTCTTCACCGATCGGACCTTTTTCGTCGATTGGCTCGCCCAGTACGTTCATGATCCGGCCCAGAGTCGAAGTACCGACCGGAACCTGGATGGATTTACCGCTATTCACTACTTCCAACCCACGACGCAGACCGTCGGAGGAACCCATGGTGATACAACGAACGACGCCGCCACCGATCTGCTGCTGCACTTCCAGCACCAAACCCTGGCCTTGGCCTTCGCTGACGACGTTCAGGGCGTCGTACACCTGGGGCACGGCATTCTGTGGGAACTCGATGTCCACCACAGCGCCGATGATTTGGACGATGAAACCGTTACTCATGTCAAATCCTCTAAACCTTTGATAACCCTTGCCTTACACCGCAGCAGCACCGGATACGATCTCTGTCAGCTCCTGGGTAATACTGGCCTGACGGGCCTTGTTGTATACCAGTTGCAGATCGTTAATCAGGTTACCGGCGTTGTCAGTCGCGGCTTGCATGGCAACCATTCGGGCTGCCTGTTCACTGGCTAAGTTTTCCACTACGCCCTGGTAGACTTGTGATTCGACATAGCGAACCAGCAAGGTATCCAGCAACTTCTTGGGATCAGGCTCATAGAGGTAATCCCAGTGGTTCTTCTTAGTCAGCTTGCTGTCTTCAGTTACGGGCAAAGGCAGCAATTGATCGACCCGTGGTTGCTGCACCATGGTGTTAACAAACTTGTTGTACACCAGATACAGCTTGTCTATCTCACCGTTGTCGTAAGCCTTCAGCATGACCTTGACTGAACCAATCAGGTCATTGACGCTCGGGTTATCGCCCAGTCCTGCGACATGAGCTTTCACCTTGGCGCCGTGCCGTTCAAAGAAGTTGGAGGCTTTGTTACCGATCAGAGCCAAGTCAACCTTGGCGCCTTTCTCGCTCCATTGCTTCATATCATTGAGGGCAGCTTTGAACAGGTTGATGTTCAAACCACCACACAGGCCACGGTCGGTGGAGACGACGATGTAACCCACTCGCTTGGCCTCACGTTCGATGAGGTAGGGGTGCTTGTATTCCAAGTTTCCCTGAGCGATATGGCCGATCACCTTGCGCATGGTTTCAGCGTAAGGACGGCTGGCAGACATGCGTTCCTGCGCACGGCGCATCTTGCTTGCTGCCACCATTTCCATCGCGCCGGTGATCTTCTGAGTGTTTTTCACACTCCCGATCTTGTTACGTATCTCTTTTGCGCCGGCCATCTCTTCTCTCCATCAGGTGGCAGCTTACGCTGCCACACGCGCTTACCAGGTCTGAGTTGCCTTGAAGCTATCTAGCAACGCAGTCAGCTTGCCAACGATCTCGTCGTTGTAGTCTGCTTTGGCATTGATGTCAGCCATCAGCGAACCATGCTGGGTATTGGCGTAAGAGAGCAGAGCGGCTTCGAAGTCGACGATTTTGTTCAGCTCGACATCGGAGAGATAGCCTTTTTCCGCAGCGAACAACACCAGCGACTGCTGGGCAACGCTCATCGGAGAGTACTGTTTCTGCTTCATCAGCTCAGTCACTTTCTGGCCATGATCCAACTGCTTACGCGTGGCATCATCAAGGTCAGAAGAGAACTGGGCAAAAGCGGCCAATTCACGGTACTGGGCCAGTGCGGTACGGATACCACCAGACAGCTTCTTAACAATCTTGGTCTGAGCAGCACCCCCTACACGGGATACCGAGATACCCGGATCAACCGCCGGACGAATACCGGAGTTAAACAGCTGGGTAGTCAGGAAGATCTGGCCATCGGTGATAGAAATCACGTTGGTCGGAACGAACGCAGAAACATCACCCGCTTGGGTTTCGATGATCGGCAGCGCCGTCAGAGAACCGGTCTGGCCTGTTACCGCCCCATTAGTGAACTTCTCGACGTACTCTACGTTTACGCGAGCTGCACGCTCCAGCAGACGGGAGTGCAGATAGAACACATCACCAGGATATGCTTCACGTCCTGGCGGACGGCGCAGCAGCAGGGAGATTTGACGATACGCGACAGCCTGTTTAGACAGGTCATCATAAATGATCAGCGCATCTTCACCGCGGTCACGGAAGTACTCACCCATGGAGCAACCCGCATAGGGCGCGAGGTACTGCAGGGCCGCCGCTTCTGAGGCAGAGGCAACCACCACGATGGTGTTGGCCAGGGCACCGTGCTCTTCCAGCTTGCGCACCACGTTAGCGATGGTGGAGGCCTTCTGGCCGATCGCAACGTAGACACACTTAATGCCAGAATCTTTCTGGTTGATGATGGTGTCGATCGCAATGGCAGTTTTACCTACCTGGCGGTCACCGATGATCAGCTCACGCTGGCCACGACCGATAGGGATCATGGCATCGATCGCTTTCAAACCGGTCTGGACTGGCTGGTCAACAGACTTACGTTCGATAACGCCCGGCGCAATCACTTCGATCGGCGAGAAGCCGTCGTGATCAAGCGGACCTTTACCGTCGATAGGCTGACCCAGGGTGTTGACCACCCGGCCCAACAGACCACGACCCACCGGCACTTCTAGAATGCGGCCAGTCCCTTTCACTTTCATCCCTTCTGCCAAGTTGGCATAAGGGCCCATTACTACGGCACCAACAGAGTCACGCTCTAGGTTCAATGCCAGAGCATAGCGGTTACCCGGCAGCTCGATCATTTCACCCTGCATGGCATCGGCCAGGCCATGAATACGAATGATACCGTCACTCACAGAGACGATGGTACCTTCGTTACGCGCTTCGCTCTTGACATCAAACTGCGCAATACGCTGCTTGATAAGCTCGGCGATTTCAGTGGAATTCAGTTGCATGCTCTAATACCCCAATCAAGATTGCAGCGCGTCAGCCATGCGATCCAGCTTGCCGCGGACTGTGCCGTCGATAACCAGATCACCGGCCTTGATGAGCACTCCGGCCATCAAGGACGCATCAATGCTGCAATTCAGCTTCACTTTGCGCGCGAGACGTTGTTCCAGAGAAGCCTGAATATTGGCTTTCTGCTGGTCGGTCAGTTCGATCGCCGAAATCACGTCAGCTTGAACCTCTTTATCCAGTTCAGCTTTCAGCGCAACAAATTCAGCAACGACCGCCGGCAGCACACCCAAGCGACCATTCTCAGCCATCACCCGAATTAGGTTCTGACCATGCTCATCGAGCTGCTCACCACAGATACCAACAAATAATTTTGCCAGTTCTTCGGCGGCCAGAGAGCCGTTTACCAGCGCATGGATGGCATCGTTCTTCGCTACCTCGGCAGCAAAGCTCAACATTCCTAGCCACTGGTTAACCGCCTTGTGCTCAACGGCAAACTCGAAAGCAGCCTTGGCGTAGGGGCGAGCGATTGTAGTCAGTTCAGACATAGCCCCGTTCCCGTTACAGTTCTGCTACCAGTTTGTCGACGATGTCGCTGTTGGCAGCCTGGTCGATTTGACGCGCCAGGATCTTCTCTGCACCCGCAATGGCAAGAGCAGCAACCTGCTTGCGCAGTTCTTCTTTGGCACGATGACGTTCAGCTTCGATCTCAGCACGGCCTTGAGCTAGGATTTTTTCCCGCTCAGCTTGCGCCCCAACAGTTGCTTCATCCATGATCTGGGCTTTGCGTTTATTAGCCTGTTCAATGATTTCGGCAGCCTGGAGCTTGGCTTCTTTCAGCTGATCAGTGGCATTGGCCTTGGCCAACTCCAGATCTTTCTTGGCACGCTCGGCAGAAGAAAGTCCGTCAGCAATAGCTTTCTGACGAGCTTCGATGGCAGCCATGAGTGGCGGCCATACGTACTTCATGCAAAACACCACGAAGAAGAAAAAAGCAATTGCTTGGCCGAGGAGGGTGGCGTTGATATTCACAGCCTATGTCCTCTTTAGTTGGTTAATGGGTTGGGCCCGAAAGCGTCGCAATGACTTAGCCAGCAACCGCAAACATCACGTACAGACCCAGACCAACGGCGATCATCGGGATCGCATCCACCAGACCCATCACGATGAAGAACTGGGTACGCAGAACAGGGATCAGGTCAGGTTGACGAGCTGCACCTTCCAGGAACTTGCCACCCAGAATACCGATACCGATGGAGGCGCCAATAGCAGCCAAGCCCATCATCATTGCAGCAGCGATATACAGCATGTCCATGTTCAAGTTTTCCATGAGGATCTCCAATTATTTAGATGTAATTAATTGTATAAAAACGATTATTTGAGTTGCATCAACCATGGTCTTCTTGCGCCATCGACAAATAAACGATGGTCAATACCATGAAGATAAATGCCTGCAGCGTGATGATCAGAATGTGGAAAATTGCCCAAGGCACGGACAAAACCCACTGTGACCACCAAGGTAACAAACCCGCAATCAGGATAAAGATCAGCTCGCCAGCATACATGTTGCCGAACAGTCGAAGACCCAGAGAAACAGGTTTGGAAATCAGCGTAACAGTTTCCAAGATGAGGTTAACTGGGATAGCAGCAGGGTGGTTGAAAGGCTGAAGTGTCAGCTCCTTCACAAACCCGCTCACACCCTTAACCTTGATGCTGTAGTACAGGATCAAGAAAAACACGCCCAAAGCCATGGACATGGTGATGTTAACGTCAGCAGAGGGAACCACACGCAGATAGGGAATACCCATCAATTGTGCAGCGTGGGGGATAAAGTCAACGGGGATCAAATCCATCAGGTTCATCAGGAAGATCCACACAAACACCGTCAAGGCCAAAGGTGCGATGACCTTGTTACGACCGTGAAAGATGTCCTTGACGTTACCACTCACAAACTCGACCAGCATCTCCACAAAGCACTGCAGCTTACCCGGTACGCCACTGGTCGCATTCGCAGCGACACGGCGGAATATCCAAATAAACAGCGCGCCCAACAGCACAGAAAATACCATTGAATCGATATTGACTGTCCAGAACCCAGAACCGACTTGCAGATGGGTTAGATGGTGGGAGATATATCCCTGAGGAGTCAGGACTTCTCCGGTTGCAGACATGAGTTTTCCTAATAGTGGTTGTTAAGCGTGAATGAGACCATCCACTGTACAACGAGGGCGAGGATATAAGTGGCGAAGAATGAAGCGACATGCACCTCGATACCAGCACCAAACAGCAGGGTAAATAGTCCTGTTGTAGTCACGAGCTTAATCCCTGCCCCACCATAAAAGTCCCACAAAACAAGGCCAACACTCTCGGCCGTCACCTTACGGCGCAACACCCAGAGCGTGAACAAGGCTTGAGGAACCCAGTACATCCCCCCTCCGTAGAGGGAAGAGTAACCAGCGTCGGCACCCGCCAGATAAAACCAGACGGTGCCCATCGCCAAGATCAGAACCAGCTGACAAGCGAGCATAACCAAGGCCAGCGTCAAACCTTCCAAGGCTATTTTTTGCTTCACCAACGTGCCCCTGAACATTACAGAACTGTAAAAAATTGGGATCATGCGACCCAATATCCACAGACCTAAAAGCCGGTCAAATTATACCCTTGGGAACAGCTATTGCAATATGACAAAAACCCTTATTTTTTGCGGTGTTCCGCACCAAATTAAGGGTCTGTTCATATCAAAAGATGTGGATGTTTTATTACTACAAAAAGCGCAAAGATCACGATTCTGATAGACCAAAATAGCCCAAAACGCGGTCCAAATCGGCCAAACTCTCGTAACTAATTACTAACTTTCCGCTATCCCTTTTTCCCGCTTGAAGTTGAACCTGGCTACCCAGCTTTTCACTCAATTGGCGCTCCAAATAACCAATGTGAGGATCATGGGCTACCTCAACCTTGGCTTTAGCGGGTTCCAGCGCTTTTTGTACCAATCGCTCGGTATCACGCACCGTTAGCCCTTTTTGGGCCACTTGTTTAGCTAAATCAGATTGAGCTTGGCCACTTAATGCTAACAGGGCACGTGCATGTCCCATATCGAGATCACCGTGCTCAACGAAGCGCTTCACATCGTCATTGAGTTGGTTAAGGCGCAGCAAGTTAGTGACGGTAGTGCGAGATTTGCCGACTGCCTCAGCCACTTGTTGGTGAGTGAGCTCAAATTCAGTCAGCAACCGCTGTAGGGCGACCGCTTCTTCGATAGCATTGAGGTCTTCACGTTGGATATTCTCAATCAGTGCAATGGCGACGGCGGCCTCGTCGGGCACATCCTTGATGATACAAGGCACCACTTCGAGTCGAGCCAGCTGGGACGCGCGCCAGCGCCGTTCACCGGCGATGATCTCAAACGATTGTTCGCCAAGAGGGCGCACGACAATTGGCTGGATCACCCCTTGAGCACGGATTGAACTTGCCAGCTCTTCCAAGGCAACCTGCGACATGTCTTTACGTGGCTGATATTTACCAGACTGCAACCACTCGACAGGAAGCTTACGTAGCTCTCCATGCAACGTGGGCATCATCGCCTGTTCGGTCAGTTGCTCACTCAGTACCTGTTTTTGACGTGCCGCACTGCTGGTGCTGAGGAGGGCATCCAACCCTTTACCTAGCCCACGTTTTTTCAGGGTCATACGCTTTCTCGATCTGAGATGGTCGCCTGATCTGCTTGCTCTTGGCGACGCAGGATCTCGCCCGCTAATGCCAGATAAGCCTTGGCCCCCACCGATGATTTGTCATAGTGCATGGCAGGCGCCCCGAAACTGGGGGCCTCAGCCAACCGCACATTACGGGGAATAATGGTGCGGTAAACCTTGTCGCCAAAATGCTGTTTAAGCTGATCGGACACCTCATTGGCTAACCGATTACGGTGATCGAACATAGTGCGTAGCACCCCTTCGATCTCTAAATCAGGATTCACCACCGCGGCAAGCTTACCAATGGTGTCGACCAAGGCGGTGAGCCCTTCCAGTGCGTAGTATTCACACTGCATCGGCACCAAGATTGAATCAGCTGCCGCCATGGCGTTCACGGTCAGCATATTGAGCGAGGGGGGGCAGTCGATAAAGATGTAGTCATAATGCTCCCGCACTGACGCTAACGCATGACGCAGGCGAAGCTCACGGGCAAAAAACTCCATTAGGCGGATTTCAGCAGCTGTTACGTCAGCATTGGCCGCAACCAGATGATATGCCCCTGAGGTTTCAGTGATGATCACCTCACTGATCGGGGTATCCTCCACCAATAGCTCGTAAGCCGTACGTTCGACGTCGTACTTATTTATGCCACTCCCCATCGTGGCATTGCCTTGTGGATCGAGGTCAATCACCAGCACCTTACGCCGAGTTGCCGCCATGGAAGCAGCTAGATTGATACAGGTGGTAGTTTTACCCACCCCCCCTTTTTGGTTGGCTATGGCGATGACTTTTCCCACACAATCCCCTAAGTGAAACGGCAGCCCCTATTCGGGTTGGATATGCTTGAATACCAGCAGATGACGCTCACCTTCCAACTCTGGCACCTGCAATACGTGACAGGCTACCAGACAGATATTCGCTGGCAACTGGGCCAACTCCTGCTCGGGATATTGCCCCTTGAGCGCCAAGAAGCAACCCTGCTTTGTCGGCAGATGGTGGCACCAGCTCAGCATATCCTCTAGTGAGGCGAATGCCCGACTCAGTACTCCATCAAATCCTGTTTCGGGTTGATACTCTTCGACCCGGGCTTTGACAGGCGTCACGTTGGTTAATCCCAGCTCAAGCATGACCTGACGGATGAAGTTGATCCGCTTGCCTAGGCTATCGAGCAACACAAACTGCTTATCTGGATTAATGATGGCCAATGGTAAGCCGGGCAAGCCGGGCCCAGTCCCTACGTCAATAAAACGCTCGCCGTGCAAGTGGGGACTGACCACCAGACTATCGAGAATATGCTTGACCAGCATGGCGTCAGGCTCACGCACCGAGGTGAGATTGTAAGCTTTGTTCCACTTGTGCAGCAACTCGACCAGCCGCACCAGTTGGCTCTTTTGGGTATCTGTGATAACGATGCCGGCCTGCATGAGCAGGCCGTTCAATTTTTCCAACATGTTTTGCAACGGTGAGATTCCTCAGGCGGTTTTACGCAGCAGCCCGTGTTTTTTCAGGTGAACCAGCAGGATGGAGATAGCCGCAGGGGTGATGCCAGAGATACGAGAAGCCTGACCAATGGTCTGTGGTTTCGCATCGTTTAGCTTGGCTATCACCTCGTTGGACAGGCCATTGACCTCGCGGTAATTCATGTCCAGCGGTAATAGGGTGTTCTCATTGCGCAGCTGTTTTTCAACTTCGTCATGCTGACGTTCAATGTAACCGGCGTACTTGATCTGGATCTCCACCTGATCAGCAGCGGCAGGATCTACAACCGCAGGACCGATCCCTTCAATGGCCATCAACGCGTCGTAGGTCACTTCTGGGCGGCGTAGCAGCTCTTCTAAGCTCTGTTCGCGGGTCAGTGGGGTGTTGACCAGGGCATTGACTGCCGCTAACGCAGAATGCTGTGGGTGGACCCACGTCGAGCGCATCCGCTGACGCTCCAGCTCAACCAGCTCCATCTTGGCGTTGAACTTGCTCCAACGTTCATCATCCACCAGACCCAATTCACGACCGATAGCGGTCAGACGGATATCGGCGTTGTCCTCGCGCAGCAGCAAGCGGTATTCGGCACGGCTGGTGAACATGCGGTAAGGCTCGCGGGTCCCCAGGGTGGAGAGATCGTCCATCATCACCCCCATGTAGGCCTGATCTCGCCGTGGGTGCCAAGGATCCTTGTCTTGGGCCCGCAACGCCGCATTCAGACCGGCCATCAGGCCTTGTGCCGCGGCCTCTTCGTAACCGGTTGTGCCGTTGATCTGGCCGGCAAAGAACAGGTTAGGTATGCACTTACTCTCCATGTTGGCCTTGAGATCCCTAGGATCAAAGAAATCGTACTCGATTGCATAGCCAGGGCGAGTGATATGGGCATTTTCGAAACCACGGATCGAGCGAACGATCTGGACCTGCACATCGAACGGCAGACTGGTTGAGATTCCATTTGGGTAAAGCTCGTGGGTAGTCAGCCCCTCCGGCTCAACAAAGATCTGGTGTGCTGTTTTGTCGGCAAAACGGGTGATCTTATCTTCGATCGATGGGCAGTAGCGCGGGCCGATCCCCTCGATCACCCCAGCGTACATAGGGCTGCGATCCAGATTATTGCGGATCACCTCGTGGGTGCGCTCGTTGGTATGGGTGACATAGCAAGGCACCTGACGAGGGTGTTGGCCTGCATGACCCAGAAAAGAGAATACAGGGCAGGGATCGTCGCCATATTGGGTTTGCATCAGTGAGGTATCGACACTGCGGGCATCGATACGGGGCGGTGTACCTGTTTTAAGCCGATCAATGCGCAGCGGCAGTTCACGTAGTCGCTGGGCCAGTGCAACAGAAGGGGGATCGCCTGCACGACCACCTTTGTAATTTTCCATGCCAATGTGGATCAAACCATTGAGGAAGGTGCCAACAGTCAACACCACGGTTTTGCCACTGATGCGGATGCCACTTTGAGTGACCACCCCGGTTACTTGATCCCCAGTCATGATCAGATCATCACACGCTTGCTGGAAGATCTTTAGGTTTGGGTAATTCTCTAGCGTCTGGCGGACAACGGCTTTGTAGAGCAAGCGGTCTGCTTGAGCTCGGGTTGCACGTACGGCGGGGCCTTTAGAGGAGTTAAGCGTGCGAAACTGGATCCCGCCAAGATCGATGGCCTGGGCCATGATCCCACCCAGAGCGTCAACTTCCTTGACCAAGTGTCCCTTACCGATCCCACCGATCGCTGGATTGCAGGACATATGTCCCAAAGTATCAATGTTGTGGGTGAGCAGTAGGGTATTCATCCCCATACGAGCCGCTGCGGTTGCAGCTTCGGTACCTGCATGACCGCCACCAACGACGATCACATCAAATTGTTCATGGTATTGCATAGGGATCACCTTGATCTGCACGCCTGAAGATCGTTATTTGCCTGAGCTAAAGGGCGGATCATTCTAGCTGTTTCGTGCCCTGAGGGGAATGTCTAGTTACCTTGGTTCATAAGAGAGGATCCGCTTATTAGATCTTAAGGATCTTTAGATCGATCTTTTATTGGATCTTTTATTAGGATCAACCAGATCTGTTGATAAGCACTTTTTGATCATAGAGATCATGAATTTAAGCGCGATCTCAGCTTGTGGAAAAGCTTGGATCCTAACCCAGTGAACAAGGGGATAACTAGGGCTTTTATACACAGAGGTCTGTCAGGGTGGATCTAATACATGAATAACTATAGGTTTTGCAGAGCTTTACACCGTAGTTATGCACATAACCCCTGGGCATTGTGGGTAACCGTGTAGAACAACTCCCTCGGATCAATCTGTTAATAACATGGTGGATAGTCGATCTGAGGATAAGTGGGGAGATCAAGCTTTTTTTTCAGGATCTCCCACAGGTTGATCAGGAGATCATGGTCATCCAGTCGCGGATCCACATTTCGGCGGCATCTTCAGGGATCTCGTGTTGGGTCACATCGATGTCGAGCCGCTCGCCGATCCGGCTAGCGCCACATTCGGTCAGCAGCCGATCCAGCGTCTTGCCGCCTTGGCAGAAGGTGTCATAACTGCTGTCGCCAAGGGCGATCACGCCATATCTCAGTGAATTAAGGTCCGGATGCTGCTCGGCAAGATCCTTGGCGAAGGGTTGCAGGTTGTCGGGCACATCACCGGCCCCGTGGGTCGAGGTGACCACCAGCAGGATTGATCCCGCATCATCCAGCACCTCTGCCAGCTTGGCCGGGTTGTGGATCTGGGTCTGGTGGCCAGCCTGTTCCAGCAGGTTGGCGACGTGGTCTGCGACATATTCGGCGGCGCCCAGCATGGAGCCGACGACGAGATTGAGTTTGGCCATGGAATGGATCCTGATTTCAGACAAAGAAACGGAAAGCCAGATTCTACCGCCAAAGGGTGTGGATAAATATGGATAAAGCTTGGGGATAATGGATCCAGTCAGATAATGCAGCCGGATCCACCCGTCGATCTTTTTTCTGCTTCTTTATATTCCTCTTTGTTTTTAGCTCCTCTCATTGCTCTCCTTATGACTCCCGTTTCACGCCAAACCCGACCAATGATGCAGCTAGATAACAATCTAGATGCAAATGATTAGCAATTATTGAATCGATTCGATCACGGCTCCTGTAGTAGGATTGCGCTACTTTATTCACCCATGAAACAGGGTGATGTCGTTATAAATGACCACAAATAACAATTAAAACAATATAATTCATTGATAAACGAGACTTTAATATGATTGCGCAAAAATACATATCAGGACCCAGCAAGCAGGGCGCCTTCGGCATGCTTTCGCTCTCCGGTTTACTCGTCTCTCTGCCGCTGATGGCCGAACAGGCCACCGCTGAGCTGCCCAAAGTCAGCGAAACCGTGGTGGTGACCGGTACGGCCATGAAGGTGGAAGTCCCCATGGCCGAGACGCCTCGGGCCGTCTCCGTGGTTAACCGAGAGGAGCTGGATCAGCACGCCGTGTTGCAGCTGGATGAAGCGCTTCGCTACCGTTCCGGCGTATTGACCGGCCTCTATGGCTCCGACAACAACACCGACTGGTTCAAGGTGCGTGGCTTCGATGCCGCCTCTTATCTGGATGGCAACCGGCTGTTTGGTACCGGCTATTACGTCTGGACGCCGGAACCGTTCGGTCTGGAGAGTGTGGAAGTACTGAAGGGGCCAGCCTCGATCCTTTACGGTGAGGCGCCTCCGGGCGGGGTGATCAATGCCATCAGCAAGCGACCGACCGCCACGCCGCAAGGGCAGGTGGATCTGCAGCTTGGCAGCCGGGATCATCGTCAGGTTGGGGTGGACGTCTCTGACGCGCTCTCCGACAACAGCCGCTATCGCATGGTGGCTCTCTATAAAGAGCGTGATGGGGTGCTTACCGGTACTTACAACGATCGGGTTTATCTGGCGCCCAGCGTCACCTTCGATCTTTCGGATCGTACCAGCCTGACCCTGCTGGCCAGTTTCCTGCACGATGAAGGGGTCCCGACCAACGGCTTCTTCCCAGTCTATGGCACCCTGAACACCTCGGGCGGCCAGATTGATCCCTCCACCAACCTGAGCCAGCCGGATTACGATCGCAACCGTAACACCCAGATCTCCACCGGTTACGAGCTGGCCCACCAGCTCAACCAGACCTGGGAGTTCAAGCAGAACGTCCGCTTCAACTACAACGATCTGCTGCTGCGCCAGACCTACATCTTCCCGACCTATGAAGGCACAACCGCCAGTCGTGGCCTGGTTTACCGCGATGGCAATACCAAGAGTGCCACCATGGATAACCAGATGGTGGGCTACTGGAACACCGACAGCACCGAGCAGACCTTGTTGCTGGGGGTAGATCTGCAGCGTCACGTCAATGAAGGGGTCGAGGCCGACAACTACGCCATGGGCTCCATCAATACCATGAACCCCGATTACAGCGGCTTCCCCGGTTTTGATGAGTCGACCGCCACTCACCAGAAGAGCAGCAAGGGTCAGAGCGGCCTCTATGCCCAGCACCAGATCCGCTGGGACGATCGCTGGTTGCTGACGGCCGGTGGCCGCTTTGATTATGTGGAGACCCACAACACCAATACCAGCAAGGACGAGCGCCAGTACGATCACGAACTGTCCCTTTCGGGCAGCCTGATGTATCTGGCCGACAACGGCCTCTCTCCCTACTTTGCCTATGCCGAGTCGTTCGAGGTGTTGCCGGGGATCGATCCCAACACCAGAAGCTCCTGCCAGCCCCTCAAAGGCAAGCTCTACGAGACCGGTGTGAAGTATGCGCCCGCTTTCCTCGACGGTTACATCAATCTGGCGCTGTTCGATCTAGCCCAGACCCACTCGCTGGTCTCTACCGGTTCCGGCCAGCAGACCCAGGCGGGTGAAGTGACCTCTCAGGGGATTGAGCTGGAAGGGAGCGTGCAGGTGACAGATGCGCTGCGTCTGACCGCTGCTTATACCTACACCGATGCCAACACCAACGACACCGGCAGTGGCGATCGCCGTGCCAGCCTGATCCCGCGCCACATCGCCTCCTTCTGGGGTAACTACAAGGTGCAGCAAGGGGTGGCCTCGGGTCTGGAGCTGGGTACTGGCGTGCGTTATGTCGGTTCCAGCGTGGGGATTGGTGCCGTGAATGCGGACTACACCCCCATCTACGGCTCTGCCGAGGTGCCAGCTCATACCGTTTGGGATGCGATGATCGGGTATGACTTTGCCAAAAACTGGCGTGCCCAGCTCAACGTCAACAACCTGCTGGGTGAAACCTACGTGGCCAGTTGTGACTACTACTGCTACTACGGCGAGCCGCGCAGCGTAGTGGGCAGCATCAACTACCGCTGGTAACAGAGGGCGGGCGAGGGCTCTGGCCTTCGCCCCCTTTTCCCCCGTTCATTGATCTGAACATTTCTCTGCATAGCGGCCTGTCATGGAACTCTTGTCTCTGGTTTATCGCCAATATCGTTGGCCCTTTATCACCATTACCCTGCTCAGTCTGCTCAGTGCCGTCAGCGGGATTGGCGTCATTGCTTTTATCAATCAGTCTCTTATCGAATCTATAGGTGATCCGCTGCCGATCCTCGGTCAGCTGGTCGGCCTGATTGTGTTGCTGCTGGTGATCACGCTCGGATCTCAGCTGGCCCTGACCACTCTAGGTCACCATTTTGTCTACCGGTTGCGTGGACGTCTGCTCAAGCAACTGTTGGATACCGATGTTGCCCGCATCCGCCAGATTGGTCAGGGGCCGCTGCTGGCCTCCCTCTCCAGCGATATCGGCCAGATCACCATCGCCTTCGTGCGCCTGCCTGAGCTGGTGCAGGGACTGGTGCTCACGCTGGGTTCTGCCCTTTACCTCGGCTGGCTCTCTCCGGCCTTGCTCGGGGTGACCGCCCTCTGGGTTACCGTCACCATGGTGGTGGGCTGGTTGCTGGTGAACCGTGTTTATCGCCATCTTTCCCACATGCGTCAGGCCGAAGATCGGCTCTATCAGAACTATCAGGCCATCATCGCTGGCAGCAAGGAGCTGGCGCTCAACCGCGAACGGGCTCACTTTGTCTATCACCAGCTCTATGAGCAAAATGCCCGTGACTACCGCCAGCAGATCATCCGCGCCGACACCTATCACCTGAGCGCGGTGAACTGGTCGAATATCATGATGCTGGGGGCCATCGGTCTGGTCTTCTTTCTGGCCAACGGCCTTGGCTGGGCCAACACCAATGTGGCGGCTACCTTCGCCTTGACCCTGCTGTTCTTGCGTACCCCGCTGTTGCAGGGGATTGGCGCCCTGCCGACCCTGCTTGCTGCTCAGGTGGCATTCGACAAGATCGCCGCCCTCAATCTGGCCGAGCCGGACGCGGACTTCCCGCTGCCGCCTGCCATCCGCCCCTGGCAGCGTATCGAGCTGGAGCTGGTGAGCTTTCACTATCAGGGGGAGGGCGGCTTTGCTGTCGGCCCCATCGATCTGGTCATCGAAAAGGGGGAGCAGATCTTCATTATCGGTGGCAATGGCTCCGGCAAGTCGACGCTGGCCATGCTGCTGACCGGCCTCTACCAGCCGGTATCGGGCCGGATCCTGCTGGATGGTGAGCCGATCACCGATCGCAACGCGTATCTGGCGCTCTTCTCCGCCATCTTCACCGACTATCACCTGTTCCAGCACCTGCTGGGGCCGGAACCCAAGGATGAGCTGGTGGCTGAGTGGCTGGAGCGGTTGCAGATGGGCAGCAAGCTCACCATCGAGGATGGCTTTATCGCTGATATCGAGCTCTCTCAGGGTCAGCGCAAGCGGGTCGCCCTGCTGCTGGCGTTGGCCGAACAGCGCGAGGTGATGCTGTTTGACGAATGGGCCGCGGATCAGGATCCCCAGTTCCGCCGGATCTTCTATCAGGTGCTGTTGCCACGCCTCAAGGAGATGGGCAAGACGGTGATCGCCATCAGTCACGACGATCACTACTTCCCGCTGGCCGATCGCCTGCTGGAGATGCGTCAGGGCCAGCTCACTGAACTGACCGGCGCGCACCGGGCCGCAGTGAGCCGCGATGCGATCGCCCATCTGGATTGCGAGGTGCCGGCTTGATGCCGGTACCGATGAGACTGGCGGCAAGCCAGCACAGGAATTGCTTATGTTCGAGATGAAATCAGCCAGCCATATTGTGGTGAACGATCGCCCATTGCTTTCCTCTATCAGCTTGTACTTGAAGCCGCGAGATAGTGGAGATGCTGACCATGTTTGAGATGAAATCGGCCAGTTTTGTGGTGCACGCTCGCTCGCTGCTGCACCCCACCGACCTGCGTTTCGAGCAGGGACAGGTCTATGGCCTCATCGGCCACAATGGTTCCGGCAAATCGACCCTGCTCAAGCTGCTGGCACGCCAGCAACCGCTCAGCGACGGCGAGATCCTGTTCGATGGCAAGCCGCTGCCCGACTGGGGCAACCGGGAGTTTGCCCGTCAGGTGGCCTATTTGCCCCAGCATTTGCCGAGCGCCGAGAATCTGCTCGGGCGGGAGCTGGTGGAGATGGGTCGCTACCCCTGGCGCGGCCTGCTGGGCCGGATGGGGGCGGAGGATCACCGTCAGGTCGATCGGGCCATCGCCCTTACCCATACCGAACGCTTTGCCGAGCGGCTGGTGGATACCCTCTCCGGTGGCGAGCGGGGCCGGGTCTGGCTGGCGATGCTGCTGGCCCAGGAGAGCCGCTTCATCCTGCTGGACGAGCCGCTGGCCGCGCTGGATGTGGCCCATCAGGTGGAGGTACTGACGCTGGTCAAGCAGTTGAGCCGTCAGCTAAACCTTGGGGTCATCATCGTCATTCACGACATCAATATGGCCTCCCGCTTCTGTGATCGGTTGGTGGCGCTCCACTCCGGCCGCCTGCTCACCCACGGCGAACCTGAGGAGATCATGACCAGCGAGACCCTGCACGCTATCTATGGCATTCCGATGGAGGTCATTCGCCAC
>NZ_PGGC01000099.1 GCF_002795305.1 Aeromonas cavernicola | reverse complement strand
AGATCGAGCGGCGTTGGCGCAGATGATCCCCAACGGCTCACTTGCTTGCCTACAGCTCTTTTTCCCAGACCCTTGGCATAAAAGCCGTCATCATAAACGCCGCATCGTGCAGAGTGCGTTTGCCCAAGATATTCGCCAGAAACTGGCCATTGGTGGCGTGTTTCACATGGCAACAGACTGGGAAAACTACGCAGAGCACATGCTGGAGGTAATGAACGTTGCCGAAGGGTATCAGAACACCTCCGCCACCGGTAACTGGGTGCCGCGTCCGGATTGGCGCCCACTGACTAAATTCGAGCAACGTGGCCATCGTTTGGGCCACGGAGTGTGGGATTTAATTTTTAAACGTGTCAACTAACTAAGGAACTATCATGGCCAATCGTAGCCGCCGTCTGCGTAAGAAACTGCGCGTCGATGAATTTCAGGAAATGGGATTCGACATCAGTTTCAACTTCCCGGTCGGCACTGCCGAACAGACCATCGATGCCATCGTTGATGCGATGATCGAGGAGGTTGTTGATGCCCGCCAGCTGGCGTTTGCTGGCTCAGGCCACCTCTCTTGGGAGGGGATGATTTGCACTCAGCAACTGGGCAAATGTACCGAAGAAGATCGCGCCGCGGTCAAAACTTGGCTGGAAGGCAAAGGGATGGAAGCGGTAGTGGTGACTGAGCTGTTCGATCTTTGGTACGGTGAACCCGCGCAATAGCGAACGACCTTGATCGGTCAGGTGGCTGAGCCTGCTTGACCCCTGATCGGTAGTCGTTAAGCAAGTCCCGCCCTCGGCGGGATTTTTGTCACTGGCGCCATGAGCGTCACTGCTGTTTTAGGTCTTGGAGTGGCTTATCGATATGGTGCTCTCATCCGACTTACTGACCGGCATTCTGGACGAGGTGCGGCCGCTGCTAGGGCAAGGCAAGGTCGCCAACTATATTCCGGCGTTGGCACACGTGCCGGCCGATCGGCTCGGCATAGCCGTGTACACGGTCGCAGGCGAGTTGTTCAGCGCCGGTGATGCGACCGAGCCTTTTTCTATCCAGAGTATCTCCAAGGTGCTTAGCCTGACCTTGGCGCTCACCCTCTACCAAGAGGAAGAGATCTGGCGGCGGGTCGGCAAAGAGCCGTCGGGGCAGCCGTTTAATTCGCTAGTACAGCTTGAGTTCGAACAGGGAATTCCGCGCAACCCTTTTATTAACGCAGGTGCCTTGGTGGTCAGCGATCTGTTGGAAACGCGCCTCACGGCACCGCGCCAGCGCACGCTGGAGCTGGCCCGTCGCTTGGCTGGCAATCCATCGATCATGGCGGATCAGGTGGTGGCGCGCTCCGAGTATCAGTACTCTGCCCGTAATGCGGCGATTGCTTATCTGATGAAATCTTACGGCAACATTGAAAACGACGTAGACAAGTTGCTGCAGAGTTATTTCAATGCGTGTGCCATTCGCATGAGCTGTGTCGATCTGGCGCGGGCGTTTATCTATCTGGCGAATCGTGGGGTGCCGCTGGGCGATCCTAGCCCGTTGTTGCCAGCCCGCACCACCAAGCAGGTCAATGCGTTGCTTGCCACTTGCGGTCTGTATGACGAAGCCGGGGATTTTGCATATCGGGTCGGGATGCCGGGCAAATCGGGGGTAGGCGGCGGCATTGTCGCCCTGATCCCAGGTGAGCTCTGCGTCTGTGTCTGGTCGCCCGAACTTAACCCAGCGGGTAACTCGCTGGCCGGAACGGCCGCGCTGGAATTGCTGGCTGATCGGCTGGGCCGATCCATTTTTTAACTTTGTTTACCTGGAATCGAGACATCACCATGAAACGATATCTTCGCTGGCTGCCCATGGCGCTGGCCGCTGTGCTGCTTTGGCCCACACTGTCGGCCGTAGCAGGAGAGCTGCCACCGCTGTCACTCACTGAGGCCAAGGCCAAACAGGCGGTCATTGTGGACACCCGTGCCAGCTACTTTTATCAGGGCTGGCCGATGGAGGGCGAGCAACAAGGGGGCCACGTTGCCGGTGCTGAGCACCTCTCTGCCGAGTGGAAATACCGTGCTGAGCAGTGGCCTGCTGCGCTCAAAGAGAAGGGGTTGCACGCTAAGCGCCCTGTGGCCCTGTATGGTGCGCCTCGCGAAGTCGCCGAGGTCGCTCGCTTGCTGCGGTTGCAAGGCATCAAGCAGCTGTTTGAGTTGCAAGGATGGCAGAGCGCCCCGCGTGAAGCGTTGGCGCGTTGGCAGCAACTGGTTCATCCGCGGTGGTTAGCAGACCTGCAGGCGGGTAAGCCGGTAACGGCGGCCCCCCAAGGGGATTGGAAACTGTTTGAAGTGGATTGGGGCTCGCCCAAAGCGTTTCTTATCAGCCACATTCCTGGGGCGGGTTACATCGATACTAATCGCTTAGAAACGGAAGTGCTGTGGAACAAGGTGTCTGATCAGGCGCTTGAGGCGTTCCTATTGGAGAATGGGATTCGCCACGATACCACCGTCATCCTCTATGGTCGTAACACCATGGCGGCAGCCCGCGCGGCTCACTTGATGTTGTATGCTGGGGTCAACGATGTGCGCCTGCTGGATGGGGGGCTGGATGCGTGGTTTATCCAGCATCAGCGTACCGAGACGGGCTTGCCCAAACAATACAAGCCGGTGCCCGCATTTGGGGTGACGATTCCGGCTCGTCCTGAGTTCTACACCACGCTGGATCAGGCCAAGAGCCTGCTGCAACAGCCAGATGGCGCCTTGGTTAGTATCCGGACATGGGACGAATTTGTCGGCAATACCTCCGGTTACAGCTACATCAAGCCGAAAGGGGATATTCCGGGCGCCAAGTGGGGGCACGGTGGTGTTGATGCCAACAGCATGAGTGATTTCCACAATCCGGATGGCACCATGAAGCCCGCCCGCGAAATCCTCACCATGTGGGATCAGTGGCATATTGAGCCGACCCAGCAGACCGCGTTCTACTGTGGCACTGGTTGGCGCGCCTCAGAGGCCTTTTTCTACGCTTGGCTCATGGATTGGCAGCGGATCAGCGTCTACGACGGCGGCTGGTATGAATGGAGCATGGACCCCAACAACCCGATCGTCACCGGTGAACGTCAGCCCAGTCACTAAGCGGGGCGCACTGACCAACAGGCTGAGTCGACGCTCAGCCTGTTGGGGAATAGCCGACCAGACCAATCCAATCCCTAGTCGCCCTGTCAGAATGGGAGAACCTGCCCCTACTAACCCTGATTCGACACGGCTAACCGCAGCCCCAATCCCACAAACAGCATCCCAATCCCTCGGTTCAGCCAGCGGCCAGCCCGCACCGGTAAAGCGATATTACGCCGAGCATAGACGGTGGTGAATACCAGCAGGTGGCACCAGATCATGCTGTTGAGATTAAACAGGCAGCCCAGCAGGATAAACGCAAAGGTCTTATCGGGGGCATCCGGCGCAATGAACTGAGGCATGAAGGCTAGAAAGAACAGCGCTACCTTCGGATTGAGTACATTGGTCAGCACCCCTTGCCAATAAATCCGGCGATAAGAGAGAGCTGGTAAGGTCGGCGGGCTGGGGCTGTGTTGGCTCACGTGCTGGCGCAGCAGGCTGCCTCCCAAATAGATGAGATAAAGTGCCCCGGCTAATTTCACCAACATAAATAGCTCTGCCGAGGCGCTGAGCAGCGCGGACAGACCTAGGGCGGCGGCCAGCACGTGGATCAAGGTGCCGGAGCCGATCCCCAGTGCGGCCGCCGATCCTGCGCGCCAGCCCTGTGTCCCACTGCGCAGCATAATCAGTAAGTTGTCTGGCCCTGGGATGGCGTTGAGTAAAAAGCCTGACACGATAAATAGGGGTAAGTCGTGAATGCCGAACATGTTGCCTCCAACGGGGCGATCGTTATCAATGACCGATGCTTCATCAATGACATGAGTTTCATCAATGGCAAGGGGCTCCGCAGAGCCCCTTATCTTTGTTATATCAGCGTGCCTTGCTAGGCCGGCAATATTAGGCCCGCAATGCCTTGTCGGCCCGCGAAATCCCACAGACGCCCGAGCGCACCACTTCGATGATCTCGTTAGTTTGAGCCGCGGTCTTGATAAAGGCATCCAGCTTTTCACTGGTCCCAACAAGCTGCACGGTGTACTGCTCTGGGGTCACGTCGACGATCTGGCCACGGAAGATATCGGCCAAGCGTTTGAGCTCGTCGCGTCCGTTGCCGATGGCGCGGGTCTTCACTAGGGCGATCTCTCGCTCGATGTGTTCCCCTTCGCTCAGATCACATACCTTGAGCACATCGACCAATTTGTGCAGCTGCTTCTGGATCTGCTCTATCACCCGATCATCGCCCATGGTGACGATGGTCATCCGTGACAGGGTTGGATCTTCTGTCGGAGCCACGGTCAATGACTCGATGTTATAGCCGCGCTGGGAGAAGAGACCCACAACACGACTCAGGGCGCCAGACTCGTTCTCCAGCAGAACGGAAATAATATGTCTCATCAGGTTCTCTCCGTCTTGCTCAGCCACATCTCGTCTGAGATGGAACCGACTTTGAGCTCGATGAGCACAACCGAAATAATGTGCCTCATTGTTAGGTCCTCTCTGTCTTGCTCAGCCACATCTCGTCCATGGCGCCGAATTTGATCTGCATCGGATAGACATGTTCATCTGGGTCGACCGAGATATCCATGAACACCAGCCGATCCTTCATGGCGAAAGCCTTTTCCATAGCGCTTTCCAGCTCAGCAGGATCGCTCACTGCAATGCCGACGTGGCCATAGGCTTCTGCCAGTTTGACGAAGTCCGGCAAGGATTCCATGTAGGAGTGGCTGTGACGGCCGCCATAGAACATCTTCTGCCACTGTTTAACCATGCCCAAGGCGCGGTTGTTGATGGAGATGATCTTGATGGGCACCCCGTACTGCATACAGGTCGAGAGCTCCTGAATGTTCATCTGCACTGAGCCGTCGCCGGTGACGCAGCACACCACCGCATCTGGGTTGGCGAACTGGGCCCCCATGGCGGCTGGAATACCAAAGCCCATGGTGCCGAGGCCACCGGAGTTGATCCACTGGCGTGGTTTGGCAAAGGGATAGTAGAGCGCGGCAAACATCTGATGCTGGCCGACGTCGGAGGCGACAAAGGCTTCCCCTTTGGTCACCTTGTAGAGCGTCTCTATGACCTGCTGCGGTTTGATCAAGGTGGGGTGGCGCTCATAGGCCAAGCAGTGACGGGCACGCCATTGGCCAATTTGGCTCCACCAATCCGCCAATGCTTGCTTGTCATTATCAAAGCCACATTCGCGGATCACCTCCAGCATGGTCTCCAACACGGTATCGACTGAGCCAACAATCGGCACATGGGCTTGTACCGTCTTAGAGATGGAGGTGGGGTCGATATCAATATGCACGATGGTGGCATTGGGGCAGAACTTAGCGACGTTGTTGGTGACACGGTCATCGAAGCGAGCCCCCACCGCGAAGATCAGATCCGCGTTGTGCATGGTCTTATTTGCTTCAAACGTGCCGTGCATCCCTAGCATCCCGACAAACTGCGGATGCGTACCCGGGAATGCCCCTAACCCCATCAGGGTGGTGGTCACTGGCAAGTTCAACAGCTCGGCCAACTTGATGACGAGCTGGTCAGCGTTGGCATTGATCGCTCCGCCGCCCACATATAGCACTGGGCGCTGGGCATCTGCCAGCAGCTTGGCTGCCCGCTTAATCTGACCCTTGTGGCCGGATTTGGTCGGGTTATAAGAGCGCAGGCTGACGGACTCAGGATAGTGATAAGGGAATGCCTCTTTCGGGTTCTGCACATCTTTAGGCAGATCGACCACGACCGGCCCCGGGCGACCACTGGCGGCAATGTAATATGCCTTTTTGATGGCCGCTGGAATGTCGCTGGCGGTTTTGCACAGAAAGCTGTGTTTTACCACTGGGCGTGAGATCCCGATCATATCGGTCTCTTGGAACGCATCTTCCCCAATCATGCTGGTTGGCACTTGGCCAGATAAGATCACCAGCGGAATAGAGTCCATGTAGGCAGTCGCAATACCGGTAATGCAGTTGGTCGCGCCGGGGCCAGAGGTCACCAGCACGGTGCCGACCTTGCCGGTCGAGCGGGCGTAACCATCTGCCATGTGCACGGCTGCTTGCTCGTGGCGCACCAAAACGTGCTCCATCTTGCCGTTTTCGAAGAGAGCGTCATAGATGTCGAGCACAGAGCCACCTGGGTAGCCAAACACGTGCTCAACCCCCTGGTCCTCCAGCGCTCTAACCACCATCTGGGCGCCTGATAACATCTCCATGATAAAGCCCTCCAGGCTTTGCTCCGTTAAGCGAATGCTGTCAATGGGGCCACGCTTCCCGGCACGACCAGGTCCCTTGGTTGTCATTGTCTTAATGCAGAACTGGCCAATATGGCCCACCAACAGCAGAAAATAGGGATTTTTCATCATCGACCCGAAACTCGGGTGAAGGGTCAAGTTAACTCGCTTCGGCGCGGTTGTCCACGTTTTGGGCAGCAGGAATAGTCTTAAATTTCAAGCAGCTATTAATATTCAATTAGTTAGCAATAGTGCTCCGGGACAAATCTCAGCGAAGGGTGGGCAGATTAGCGAATAATCCTGAAAAAAGGGGATTAGAAAGAAACCCACCTTGCTAAGAGGTGGGGGCTGATTGCCGCGATCGTGACCCTTAATCCGTGCTCATTGATATGTGTTAATCAACTAAGGTCACTTGAGATAACCAACTGTTGCCAACGGTCTCTCCCCTCACAAACTCGCTGAGCCGATCACTGACCTCTTCGGGAAAGAGGGTGCGGGCCCACAGCCGCCGTGACAGAGACGAAACGCTCTCCTGACCGCCAGCCACTAGCCAATCCGCCAGTTCAGCGGCCACATTGGGATAACACACGACGCCCGGCGCCTGACTGTCTAACCAAGTGCGGACAATATTGGCATCGAGGCAGTCCATCAGGGTGGCTAATCCCATCAGTTCGAGGGTTTTACCATTGGTCAGCTGCTCAAATTGTCCTCCTAGCGGTTTGACTAACAGTTTTTTACCAAGGGACAGCGCCTCAGAGGCCAGCTCGAATCCCGCGTTAGAGATCACCCCCCGACAACCGGCCAACACCGCTAAAAAGCCCGCTCGACAAGGGGGTTCAAAACGAATATTGCGCCACTGACTGGCACTTTGTACCCCAGGGTGAAAACAGATAAAGGTGTGCCGATTAAAGCGAGACAGCAGCGCCGAGATCGCATCACGATGTTCAAATGGCAGATAAACCAAGATGGCGCCGTTATCTGCGGCAGGGGTGATGGCATCGATCACCGGGGGGAGCAGGGGATAACCAAAATGAAACCAATGCAAGCCGAGTGGTTGGGAGACCGGTGCGAAATAGCGCATCAGCTGGCGACTGACGCCATCTTCTCCCCAGCGGGGGATCGACCAGTTGAAGCTAGCCTGATGACTGATGGTCAAACTAGGCTTGCCTAACCGCCGCGCTGCATGGGCGGTCAGCGGCTCAAAATCGCTGACGATAAGATCATATTCCCGGCAATCAAGGGCCCGTAAATCGCGCCAAAAGCGCAACGGAGAGGCCGCTTGCAGGGTGCGCCACGGAGAAACTTTCCCCTCGTGGCTCACGAAAGTCAGGCCGGGAAAGGTGCGATAAGCGCCAAACTCTTCCATGTCGAAATAGCCATCGGCGGGGCGACCACTAAACAGGTAATCCACACTGACCCCCGCTCGGCGCAGTGCCCGGGCGAGGGTGCGGCTGCGGCTGATATGGCCATTTCCTGTACCTTGTACTCCAAATAGCACCTTCATAACGGTCCCCAGCTCAACGCCCACACCGCGCATAGGCCCCCTAACAGGGCGCCTGCAACCAGATCCGTGAGAAAGTGCACCCCAAGCAGTAAACGGGAAGCCCCGACCAAGGTTGCCCAACCAAACCACAGCGGGGCCCAGAGCGGAAATCCCGACGCTAAGATGGTGGCCATCAAGAAGGCGGCCGCCGTATGGCCGGAGGGCAGACTGTAACGATCCGAGGGGGTAATAAAAACCGGCAGCCCCACAGGGCGTTGGCGTTTCAGGCTGTTTTTCAGCACCAGATACAGGGGCAATTCAAGGGCAAATGCCAGTAACGCCCATTTGACCAATTCACGCTCTGCCTCACCTTGCCACCAAAGCAGTGCGGCCAAGACGCCATAAAGCGGGCCATCCCCGGTGCGCGATACCAATCGGCTGACCCGCGCCTGCGGTTTGTTATAAGGATGAAGTAGGCAGGCCCTGCATACCCGCAGATCCCAGTGTTGGATTTTATTCATATTCCCTTCCCTCCCTGATCGCTTTGAGCAGACTAGGAGCGTGGGGTGACACTCACTTGAAGAGGAGATAACAGATTTGTGACATAAGGTGGTGATTAGGGGGGGATAGATGCGATATGGAAGGGCAGCAAATAGGTGTTTTTTCAATTCATGGCCTATCCCTTGGCATCGCCATGTTGGTAGGGGCGATGTAGCGCGCCATGGATGTGAACAATGGCGCGCTATTGGGTGCTACGTGGCTGGTTTTATTGCAGGGCAATGCTGCCCGTTATATTTGAAAGTCGAGCGGCTGGTCGCTGCCCATGGCGCGGGCTTGAATATCCGCCAGCGCCAGTTCGGGGTTGCAGAGCTGGATAAACTGCCAGGCAAAGTTGTGTTGAAACTGGCCCTGCTTAAGGCCGATCCAGGCGGTGTGGGGGGCAAACAGGTGGCTGCCGTCGAGTTGAACGAGCCCTTTATCCCGCTGGGCATCGAATGCCATATCAGCCAAAATACCGATCCCCATCTCTAATTCGACGTAGGTTTTGATGACGTCGGAGTCCTGCGCCGTCAGCAAGATCTGCGGCTCGATGCCTGCCTCAGCAAACGCTTCATCTACCCGTACCCGGCCAGTGAGCCCTGCCTGATAGGTGATGATGGGCCAGTTGGCCAGCGCCGCCAGCGTCAGATCCTGCTCGCCAGCCAGCGGATGCTGCTCGGGCACCACGATATTGTGGTGCCAGCGGTAGTAGGGGAAGGCCACCACCCCTTCGCTCTTATCGAGCTGTTCGCTGCTGATGCCGATATCCACCTCGCCGGTTTGTACCAGCCGCACGATCTCCTCTGGGCTGCCTTGGCGTAGCTCCAGTTGTACCAACGGGAACTGCTCGCGAAACGCCTTCACCACCCTCGGCAGGGCGTAACGGGCCTGGGTATGGGTCGTGGCGACCAGCAACCTGCCTGCGTCGCGGTTGGCAAAGGTACTGGCCAATTTGCGGATGTTATTGGCATCACCCAAGATCCGCTCGGCAAGCACCAGCAACTCCTTGCCCGGCTCCGTCATGCCAAGCAGCCGTTTGCCGTAGCGGACAAAGAGCGCTAGCCCAAGCTCCTCTTCCAGTTCGCGAATGTGGCGGCTCACCCCTGATTGCGAGGTAAACAGCGCGTTGGCCACCTCGGTGAGGTTGTAATCGCGCCGTGCTGCCTCGCGGATAATCCGTAACTGCTGAAAATTCACCTCATCGCCTCCTGCGCTGACTGAGGGCTGCCCCATCGCTGTGGCTGATGGGGTGCTTGTGATCTAATCGGTCGGAGCTCAAATCTGATAGTCCGGATAGAGCTGCGCCTGTCTGGCAACCAGCCGCACGCTTTGGCCCGGTTGGAAAGTACGGGCGGCCTCCTTGCTCAGTTCGGCTTCGAAGTGTGCATCGTTTGTATCTCCATTGCCACGTAGTTCTACCCGGATACGGGGCCCCATCGGTAGCAGGCGAGTAATGGTGGCGGCAATCCCACCGCTGGCATCGGCGGGCAGCAGCTCTAGCTCGTGCGGACGGACATAGGCAATCGCGGCGCTGCCCTGAATGAGCTGGGTGCCAGCATGGTTGCCAAGCAGCGGCCCACCGAGCAGGTGGTCACCGACCCCGAACCCCTGTTCAGCGACCCGACCACGGAACTGGTTGACGCTGCCGAGGAAGCGATGAACAAACGGGCTAGCGGGCTGGTCGTAGACCTCTGCTGGGGTGCCAATCTGTTCAACCTTGCCGGCATTCATCAGCACCACCCGATCCGCCACCTCCAGCGCCTCTTCCTGATCGTGGGTGACGAACAGGCTGGTGACGTGCAGCTCATCGTGCAGCTCCCGCAGCCAGCGGCGTAGCTCTTTGCGCACTTGGGCATCGAGGGCGCCGAAGGGCTCGTCCAACAGCAGCACCTTGGGCTGCACCGCCAGCGCGCGGGCCAGTGCGACCCGCTGACGCTGACCGCCAGAGAGCTGGGTCGGGTAGCGCTCGGCCACGTGGCTGAGCTGTACCAGATCCAGCAGCTCCTTGACCCGGGCGCGGATGGTTGCTTCGGCCGGACGCTCGCTGCGCGGTTTAACCCGCAGGCCAAACGCCACGTTCTCGAACACCGTCATGTGGCGGAACAGGGCGTAGTGCTGGAACACGAAGCCAACGTTGCGCTCGCGCACATGGAGATCCGAGGCATCCTCACCGCGGATGATGACTCGGCCAGTGTCAGCCTGTTCCAGCCCGGCTATGATCCGCAACAGGGTGGTCTTGCCGCAACCAGAGGGGCCGAGCAGGGCTACCAGCTCACCATCGTGAAAGTCGAGGTTGATGTCTGCCAGCGCGGCGTATTGATTGAAATGCTTGTTGAGTTGTTGCACCTGAATGCTCATGGCTGCCTCTTAAAATCGGTGATTCAGTGAGATTTGGTAGGCTGACCACGCAGCCGGGCCAACAGGGTTTCCCCCAGCAAGGTAAAGATCCCGAACAGGGCCAAGAGGCTGGCCACCGCAAAGGCGGCGCCGGTTTGGTACTCGTTGTAGAGGATCTCGATATGCAGCGGCAGGGTGTTGGTCTGACCGCGAATATGGCCGGAAACCACCGACACGGCGCCAAATTCCCCCACCGCGCGGGCGGTACAGAGCAGCAGGCCATACATCAGGCTCCAGCGGATGCCGGGCAGGGTGACGCGCCAGAACATTTGCAGGCCGCTCGCCCCCAGCATGATGGCGGCTTCTTCCTCTTCAGGACCACGTGCCTCCATCTGGGGCAGCAGCTCGCGCACCACGAACGGCACGGTAATGAAGGTGGTGGCCAGGATGATCCCCGGCGTGGCGAAGATGACCTTGATGTCGTGCTCGCTCAGCCAGTCACCAAACCAGCCTCGGCTGCCAAACAGTAGCACCAGCATCAGCCCGGCAATCACTGGCGATACCGAGAACGGCAGATCGATGATAGTGATGAGCAACTGCCGACCGGGGAAGCGGAAGCGGGCGATGGCCCACGCTGCGGCGATCCCAAACAGCAGGTTAAGGGGCACGGCGCAGAGCGTGACCAGTGCGGTGAGGCCAAGGGCGCTCAGGGCATCCGGCTCACTGATGGCGTGCCAGAAAAAGGCCAGCCCCGGGCTCAGCGCCTGAATAAAGACGGTGGCCAGCGGCAGCAGCAACAGGGCGGCAAACCAGCCGAGACCCACCGTGATCAGCAACCACTTGACCCACTGGGGTTCACGGATCACGGTCGGTGCTTTACGGGTAGTGATCGCCGCCACGGGGGTGGCCTCCAGCGCAATGGCAGATGAACTCATATCCGGCTCCCTCCGATGCGGGCCCAGCTCCAGGCCTGCAATTTGTTGATAATGAGTAACAACATGAACGAAATCAGCAGCATCACCACGGCAATGGCAGAGGCACCGGCGTAGTCGTACTCCTCCAGATGGCTCATGATCATCAGCGGCGCAATTTCCGAGACCATCGGCAGGTTACCGGCGATGAAGATGACCGAGCCGTACTCGCCGACGGCGCGGGCAAACGCGAGGGCAAAACCGGTCAGCAGGGCCGGCACTAGGGTCGGCCATAGCACCCGCAGGAAGGTCTGCCAGCGATCGGCACCGAGGCTAGCGGCAGCTTCTTCTTGCTCGCTTTCGGCCTCCCGCAGTACCGGTTGCAGGGTGCGCACCACAAACGGCAAGCCGATAAAGGTGAGGGCGATGATGACCCCGATAGGGTTGTAGGCGAGTTGGATACCGAGTGGCGCAAGCAGCTGACCGATCCAGCCGTTGGGGGCAAAGATGGCGCACAGGGCGATGCCGGAGACAGCGGTGGGCATGGCAAAGGGCAAATCGATCAGCGCATCCACCAGCCGGCGGCCGGGGAAGGTATAGCGCACCAATATCCAAGCCAGAATAAGGCCAAACAGGCAGTTGAGCAGCGCGGCGATAAAGGCCGCGCCGAAACTGAGACGAAAAGAGGCGAGCACCCGTGGTGAGCCGATCACCTGCCAGAACTCTGCGGCGGTCAGGTTGTTGACCGCAAACAGCACCAGTGCCGAGAGGGGCAGCAACACCAACAGGCCCAGATAGAGCAGACTAAAACCGAGGGTGGGGCCAAATCCCGGCAGGACGGAATAAGAACCAAATCGCATAACACATCCATTCGTTATAAAGATTCTCGATGCCGCTGATTCTGCTTACTCCCCCTCATTGCCACAAACATCAATAATGCCTTTGCTAATCACTTTTTTATCTAACGACGTGGCGATAGGGCTTCCCCGATGACAGCCAATAAAAAAGGTCTTTTATATAGATAAAAGACCTAAAAACGGCGTGCCATGCCAATGACTTACTGCCTACCCATTGCTGTTGCTGTCTCGCTTCCTCCTTACCCGTTTGTTGATGGCGCTTGAGTTATCGCTTGGTGTCACATGATTAGCCAAGGCTGTAGGCCGCTTGTGGGTGCCAGTGCCTTGTCTGCGGGCTGATCACTAACTCAGCCCGCCGATAGAGTGCGCCGAACAGATGCAGCCCTTGATGCCAATCCCCGTGCCCTGATTGCGCGTTGATGTGGCCCACGTCACCGGCATCAAACAACGGCACTTGCCACTGCTGGCTCCAATATTCGGCTCGCTCGAAGCTCATCCATGGATCGTTACGACTGGCTACCAAGTGGGCGGCGACCGGTATCGAACCGGTTAGCCGTTCATCGGCGATCCCAAAACGCGCAGGATCGGCGGGGGCGACCAGTAACAGTGAGGCCACCTTTTCTGGCTGCAAGCGAGTGGCGGCAATGGCAGTCAAGGCGCCGAAGGAGTGAGCCACCAGATGGACTCGGCCACGGCGACGCTTGAGCTTGCTCGCTAGCTTGGCACTCCAGATGGTCAGGTCTGGTTTATCCCATGGCAGCCCTTCCATGCGTTGCCAATGAGGAAAAAAAGTGTGCCAGCGACTTTGCCAGTGATCCGGTCCGCTGTTGTGTAGGCCAGGAACCAGCAGGATGTTATTCATCATCGTGCTCCTTATCAGGCTGCGATGGCTGGCGCGAGGCCAGCACCTTACTAACGGAAGAGGGGATCAACTCCCCGGCTGGTAGATCTGATCAAACAGCGCGCCTTGGGCGAAATGCTTCTTCTGGGCTTGTTCCCAATTGCCTTCCAGATCTTTGACGGTAAACAGGGCCAGTTGGGGGAACTGCGTGGCTGTTTCTTGCTGGATCGCCGGATTAGTGGGGCGGTAATGGTATTTGGCAATGATGCGCTGGCCCTCATCGGAGTAGAGATAGTCGAGATACCCTTTGGCGACGACCTCGGTGCCATGCTTCTTGGCGACCTTATCGACCACGGCCACGGGAGGCTCGGCCAAAATGGAGACCGACGGCACCACTAATTCAAATTTGTCACGATTACCGGGTTGGCCGAGCACTAAGAGCGCTTCGTTTTCCCATGCCAATAACACGTCCCCTAGGCCGCGCTCGATAAAGCTGGTGGTAGCACCGCGGGCGCCGGAGTCGAGCACTTTCACATTGTTATAGAGATCGCGGATGAACTGTTTGGCGCCCTCCTCACTGCCACTCTGCTTCAGGGCGTAGCCCCAAGCTGCGAGATAGTTCCAACGTGCACCACCGGAGGTTTTCGGGTTGGGGGTGACGATGGCCACATCTTTGCGTACTAGATCGTTCCAATCCTTTATCTGCTTGGGATTATCTTTGCGCACCAGAAACACGATGGTGGAGGTATAGGGGGCGGCGTTATTGGCTAGCCGTCCTTGCCAATCAGCGGCAATGATTCCCTGTTTGGCAATGGCGTCTATGTCATAAGCGAGCGCCAGCGACACTAAATCTGCCTCCAAGCCATCCACCACGGCGCGCGCCTGCTTGCCAGAACCGCCATGAGACTGGCTCACCACAACATCGTCGCCGGTTTTGGTTTTCCACGCTTTGGCAAACGCGCGGTTGTACTCTTGAAATAGTTCGCGAGTCGGATCGTACGAGACATTAAGTAGCCGGATCTCGGCGGCATGAACCTGGCCGAGGGCCAAGGTAGCAAGTAGAGTCAACGCGGTCATTCGCAGTGTCATGGTGATGCTCCTTATCGTGGGATTGAACACAGCATGACGGGAATTTGTTATGCCAAGAAGAAAGAAATAACTCTTTGCTTATCTCTTTTTCTCATATGAAACGAGCCTTTGGCGTGGGCTGTTAAAGGCGCTAGGAGGGTGTTCATGCGCTGGGCCGGGCTTATTGCACCCGTGAACTAACAAGGAGAAAGCATCACACTTTCTCCTATATTGGCGCGATCTTTCGCCGATGAGATCATCTATCACCGCTTAGCCGCGTAGGCCAAGGGGGAAGCTATTAATGGGCACGGGCAGACAGTGGAAACTCTGGATCTGGCTCACCGGTGATCCGGTTACGTAAATCACGCCGGATAATTTCGATAGACCAGAACCACACTAAGTGACCCACAATCTCTGAGACATGCTCGTACCAAGGCAGACTGAAGACGGGGGGAGTCAGGCCCATGAGTGGGAATGTAATTAGATGCACAAACAACTGCGCCAGTGCCCCAGCCAGCAGACCTTGCCACAATTTTATTTTAGGGAACTGCTCGGCCACGACACAGTAACCAACAGCAAACACGATGGAAAATATAATGTGGGTTACCCCAACCCAGTTAAACGCATGGCCGGCAAAGGTATATACCGCTTCGTTAGGATCAATGACACCTAACCAATCGCGTAAAAATACGTATGGCGGATTGAGAAAATTTCGCGAGCAGTCGATCTGTTCCGCTGCTCGAATCAAGGATTCTGGAGCACAGGCAGCATTAAAAAGATCGCTTGGACTACGAGGGGGTAATGGATGCTCGGCCCCCCATTTTACAAACGAAGATACAATCCCCGCAATGAAGCCAATTATTGCGGCTAAGCCATAGCGTCTACGTGAAGGATGTGTTTGCTCAAATATATTCATTTCATTCCCTATTGAAATAATGTGATTAAGAATCGACGTGTTATTAAAAACCTGGCTTTGGCCAGTAGTTATGTGACTGGCTCAGCAAGGTGATAAGCCCGTTTTCACAGTACGTGATAGTGCTCACCAGCGTGATGTGAAGATAAATTAAGTATTAACAAAAAACATTATTGCACGCTCACTAACGAGCAGAAGCTGCATCCCCACCATGCTGACAAAACATGAATAAATGTATTTTGTGAACTGTTGTTACAATAAATTTAAAAAATAGAAAAATTAACTTCCTCTATTGTTGATAGCTAATGCTGATAGCTAACGAGCATTCATGGTTAATGACCAAAAATAAAATTAACTATATCAGCAATACCATCGTTTAATTGATACTAGGTAGTGGGCTGCGATAAGCAATCGATTTAAATATAACTGCGTCAGATATTGACGCTGGCAATAAATAGCCATTATGTAGGTTATTAGCTTGGTTAAATAATGTATTGCAAATGATCTGTGCGGGTTAAACGATAGGTTAATCTTAGCGGTATTTAAAATCATTATTATCTATAGTTGTTATTGTTATTTGCGGGGCATTAAAGATATCTAAAAAATATATCTAAAAATATATAAAAGATAAGTAGCATGAGCGGTCGTATCTATTTCACTGGGCAGTCCCGTCCCTCTACCCATTCAAATGTGCGAGTAGTCAAATAACACTATTTCATAGACACATCGCTTGCTAAATTGGCTGCGGTTTGAACAAACAGGTGGGTGTCCTATATTTTGGCACCAATGCCAAGGCCGGTTGCCAGAGCAAATCAGAGGCGCATCGTTGCTCCCTTCTCCCACTCTTGATCACCAATAAGGGGATAAGGGGGAGGTAACAATAAGCTCCATCATGTCGGGTCGATTAGCGCAGCGTAATCGTCCGCTTACCGCGAATATCCTGTTAGCAAGAGAAGCAGAAAACCCTGAACATCAGCGGCTTCTCGGCAACCTCCCTTTCGCGATCGTCCGAATACGCTTCGCTATTCGAACCTACGGACCTACCAGTCTGTCGCGCAGCCGTTATGACTGCGGCGCCGCCTTGATCAGCTCCTCGTAGTGATCAATCAGCTCGGGGCCGTGCAGCGGCGAGTCGTGACCGCCAATCACCGTCTTGATCGGCAACTTCATCGCTTTAAGCCGCTCGATGGTCTGCGGATAGGCCTTCACATTGGCAAAGCTCAGGTTGCCCAGCTTCTCCTTGAGGATGCAGTTGCCATAGAGCACCTGCTGGTCGGGGAAGTAGACAAAGATGCCGTCCGGCGTATGGGCCGGGCCCGCGTAGAAGGCGCGCACCTTGCCCTCTTGCAGGGTGAAGTCGCCATCGTGCACTACGTTTGGCAGCACCAGCGGCAGATCCGGGTACTCCGGCAGCCCCTTGCGGGTAAAGGCGACAATCTCGGCCCAGTCGCTCTTCATCAGATCCCGAGTCTGGCGCGTCGCCACCACCTTGGCCCCGATGGACTTCCAGTAGGCGTTACCGCCCGCCCGATCGGTGTGGTAGTTGGTGTTGATCACCTCTAGCACCGGCTTGCTGCTAACCCGTTTGATCAGCTTATGCAGCTCGCGGGCGGTATCCGGCGTCCAGGTCGCCCCCACCACCGTCACCCCCTTGGCCCCGAAATAGACCATGGAGTTCTCTTTGACGTAGTAGTTGTCCTCCACCACATAGACAGGGCCACTCACCTGCGTCAGCGACATCCCCGCCGCCCGCACGCTGCCGCCCCAGAAACTCGCCATCAGCACCACGGCCCCGGCCAGCCCGCACTTCATCCAACCTTTCATCATCTTGTTTCCTCGAACCAACCGCCCCTCGCCACCCCTGTGGCAAGCCGGGCCTTTTAAGCAGTGGGCAGAAGATACGGGGGATGTGTGAGGGGAAAATGGGGTTGTGTGAAGAGAAGGTGAAGTCTGGGGGGAAGTCAGGGGAAAGTCCGGAGAAATCAGCAGCGACCTCCTGTTCGCGAACGTCCGAATACGCTGCGCTATTCGAACCTGCAACACAGATAGCGGCCCCTCACCCTAACCCTCTCCCGAGGGAGAGGGGATGGTTCGTGCCAATTCCAAGCCACACATATTCACCCGCACCACAGAGCCAAAACACAGCCAGCGGAATCCATTTCGCCCCCTTCTCCCACTCTTGATCACAAACAAAGGGAGAAGGGCCGTGGATGAGGGGAAGGTAACAATAAGCCACATCATGTAGGGACGATTAGCGCAGCGTAATCGTCCGTTTACCGCGAATATCCTGATAGCAAGAGAAGCAGGAAACCCTGAACATCAGCGACGCCTCGATCCCCTTACTTTCGCGATCGTCCGAATACGCTTCACAATTCGAACCTACAGCCCTTGAAAGGTGAAGGTAGCCCAGAATATCTTGAGAGTCTTTTTTGTGACAAAAGCCGCAAATGAGAACCAACTCTAATGTTAGATTTCAGCTGGTTTCATCAAGCAATAAAATGGACATGCCATGGACATATGGGAAAGTAACAAGCTTATATTATTTATAATGTTTGTAATACCAGGATTTATTTGCGTTAGAGTTTACAAGTTAATATATCCATCTCAAGGGAAAGACTCTGGCACGTTATTGTACGACACTGTTACTTACAGCTGTATAAATTATGCAGCGCTAAGCTTTTTCATTTTTCAAGTCGAATCAAACCCAGTCCCCCCTTTATGGAAAAATCTTTTCTATTTTTTTGTATTATTTATATCGCCAATATTGATGGTTTTTGCATGGAAGAAGATCAGAAGCTATGAAAAGATAAAGACGTTAATATTCCATCCATCGGATAGTGCTTGGGATTATCTATTTTCACAGAGAAATAAGTATTGGGTGGAAGTGTTTTTGAAGAATGGGGAGGTCGTTGCTGGTTACTATGGAAGTAAGTCATTTGCATCAGCTTCTCCTGAGGAAAAACATATATATTTAGAGCAAAGATGGGTGATGGGTTCAGACGGTGAGTTTGAAAGGCCTGTAGATAGAACAGCAGGTGTTATAGTCCTTCACAGTGAGATAAGTCACATAGAACTTAGAAATATTTAACACATGGTACCCAACGTCAGAAAGGAGATGCAATATGACGGATAAAAAGACAGGTAATGAAAATTATGGTGGTGGTGTTAGACAAAAGCAAGATAACTCACATCAGCCTAATACAAGAGAGCAAAGAGGAGGCTATCAGCCACCATCTGGAACAGGAGATAGCCCCATTAACCCACCCGGAAAAAAATAAAATAATGGGCCATATACATGGCCCATTTAAATCATATTTATTTCAGGAGGTAAGGTGATAGTAAAACTGTCTGTATAACATTTCACTTCTGCTTATTGACTGGGGGAATAGAACTATATCTGTATGTACAGTTCCATTTCCCCCAACACCAATCACCCCAACGGCGGCGTACCGACCGTCACCGTCCCCATGGGCGTGATGGCCGATATTGGTATGCCGGTGGGCCTGACCTTCGCCGGTCGCGCCTATGACGACAACAACCTGCTGCGCTTTGCCTCGGCCTTCGAGTCCACCGGCAGCAAGCGTATGGTGCCGCCACGGACGCCGCCGTTGGGGTGATT
>NZ_PGGC01000010.1 GCF_002795305.1 Aeromonas cavernicola | reverse complement strand
ACCTGCGCGGCAACAAGCGGGACATCGCGTGGCGCCTCGCCACGCCGGATCGGCTGGGCCGCGCCGGTATCGATAAGATCGGGCTGGGGGCGCTGATTGGCCTCTCCTCGGACTGGCGCGCCGACAGCTACTTTGTGGCCGAGCACCTGAGCTGGCTTGAGCGCCACCACTGGCAGAGCCGCTATTCCCTCTCCTTCCCGCGCCTGCGTCCCTGTACTGGTGGGCTGGAGCCTGCCGTGGTCATGTCGGATCGCCAGCTGGCCCAGCTTATCTGCGCCTGGCGCCTCTTCTCGCCCACGCTGGATTTGTCGCTCTCGACTCGCGAGTCGGCTACCTTTCGCAACGGCGCGGTGCGCCTTGGCATCACCCAGATGTCGGCCGAGTCGCGTACCCAGCCGGGTGGCTATGCCGAGGGGGATAAAGAGGAGCTGGAGCAGTTCGCCATCCACGACGACCGCCCGGTGGGGGAAGTGGCCGCCGCCGTGCGGCAGGCGGGGTTGCAGCCGGTGTTCAAGGATTGGGAGCCCTTCTTGGGTCGTTAACGACGTTTACACCAGTGGTAACAGACAGCGGCAAGCAGATCGGAGGGGCAGATCCCCGCCACTGCTTGCCGCTTTGCTTTGTTTGCTGCAACAGGATTGTTTCGTTGGTGCGACGATGACTCTTGATATCGTTTCGCCAGTGCAAAAATCGTGGCTGCTGGTCAGCTTATTGAATGGGCCATTGTGCCCATAAGCAGTGGCCGATTTTGGATGAGGGGTGGCCGCTATGCAGAGCAACGTTCGGGCCTATAACCCTGTAGTGTGCCTGCGTAGGGTGCAATAAGTGGAACGCATTGCACCACTTTGTTTTTTAGGGGGATTTCATTTCCCCCTACTTCCTTAATTTATATTTTTCTTCAGCCTTGCCACTCTATTTATTTTTGATAAAAGGCTGACATTCTTTCTGCTTATATCTTTTCGCATTGATTTATCCTCAATGAATTCATAAATGGCCTGTATTGTTTTGAATTTATTTTTGGCCATAGACATTCCACCGAAGACGATTTTTTTACCTGTTCCCAAGAAAGGTAAAAATAGACCTGCGGTATCTTCACACAAGTCAAGAGCATGATTTATTATTTTCTTTTGTCTAGAGAATTTATCTAGTTCAGCATTATATTGTTGTATGCGAAGATTTCTATCTTGACTGTTAAGCATATTTAGTTCAGAAAATAAAGAATTCATTCCTCTTCGTACTACACAACTAGATAGCTCTGCTTCAAAATCAGATATCGGAATGTAATCATTAATGTCGAAGGTAGATATTAGAGCTAAGGTTTTATTTTCCTCTGCATTTACTTCTGGTATTATAAAAAGCGAGTCTAATGTTTGGAATGTAGACTTTTTGTAGAAGTTTAATAGACTACCCATCATTGATGCATATGGATGATCCGTGTATTTTCCTTCTTCGGTATAGAATGGGAAATATGTTGCATCCAGCGCATGAGCTAAATGAATTCTATCGCTATTTACAGTAAATTCAAACTCGTAAACATCTTTCCTATCAAGCTGCCAAGAGCTCATAATAGTATTATTGACACCATATCGTGCTATTCCCATTGGGCCCGCTTGATTCAATGTGTCTAAGCTACTTCGCAGAGCTTTTCTTGGCCATAGAAGATAGTTACTAACTATGTCATGATGGATGCCAAATATATCAGATATATCTCTTATTAATGGATATATATAAGGCTCTAATTCTGGATCGTTAAATATATAGTTTTTGTTTATTTCTGCAAGGTCAATTGCCGACAGAGCTGAAATTGCACGCCTACTTATAACAGCTGCAGGGTTCGTAAGGAATAACTCGTTAATGAATCCATAGTCTAGGCGATTTTCTGGTTGTAAATTTATGATTTTGAGTCGTCCGCGAGATACAAGGTTTAAAATGTCATCGCGATTTATTTTTTGTTCTTCCAGAAAATGTTGCATATTTTCAGCAAGTGGAAGTATGCAATAAACAACATCATATAATAGCAAGTGGTTTCTAAGGTTTGCATTCTTAAATAGGGAGAAATTTACTAGGCAGCAACTTTTGTTTTCATCAAAAAAATATAACTCTGATTTGCTAAAAGAACCGCCATAGAATTTTTCAACATTCTCGTACCATAGGGACTCGTCTCGTTCAATAAATTCACAACAGAGATTTTTCTTAGTTTGAGATGGCGCAATAATAAAAACTTCATCACCAAGATCTATGAGAGGGGCATTTTTTGTGCTTAAGATGACTTTAACATCAAAAGGCAGTTTCAATTTATTAGCTGTTATCTGAACGGAAATAGCATCAGAAGATGTGTTACATGCATCTAACTCGATTAAAATAATATGCTCTTGATGATTAGTTGTTATAGCAGCTACCTTTACATCTTTATGAATAGATGCAATGTGTATATGTAACTGACTCAATGTGTATGGAAAACCCTCAAAGTTTGATGGGATATCTTCATCAGATATGCAATCTAGTTCGTACTCATATTTTTCAGGATGCTTGTCTATGAGTTTTATGGGGGCGGTTATATATCTTATCTCTCGTTCAAAGACATTGTTAATTGTTTCTAAATCATCAATCTGTTGCTCGATAAACAACGCATAACTATGTTCGTTTAGTTTGAACAGTCGAGTGGTTAAATATGGATATCGTGCTCTAAATGACAGGTCGATTCTTCGGCACCATCCATCAAAGTTTACTGTCAATTCAATTACTCCAATAATAATCTAACGGAACCTAGAGTTTTTTATAGTTCGTTACAAGCTTCATCTCTGTGGCCTCTATTTAATCCTTTATTTAAGTCTTGTCAGAGAGCTGGAAAGTTGGTCGAGATAATCAGTCAGCGAGAAAGGCTGAGCAAATTCCTTCATCCCGGCTAATCTATCCAGCTCTGCTTGGCCGACTTGCTGCAACTGGGCTTGGTGGGTAGGCGTCAGGGTGGTGACTCTTGCCTTGATCAAGGTGTCGAGAAAACTGCGGTCTCCCTCTACGGCTTGATGGAATGCCTTGAGTGCCAGCGCATCTACTTCTGCTGCCGTACAGCGCTCCATGCTTTTCTCATGCAGGTAGATCAGCACGGTCGCCTGCTGTTCCCTCTCCAGTGACCAGAAGGGGTCGCCTTTCGCTGGCAGTGTGGGCGTGTGCTGTGACTTGAGCGCTTCGCACCGCTCAAACGCAGGATCCAGATCGTGCAGTGACAAGGCCATGGTGCCCTGACAGACAAATAACAGCAGGAGCGCGAGTTTACTTGTTATATGAGGCATGGACACACTTCCAGAATTGAGATTCTTTACCTGTTGAGGACCATGCCATGGGTTCGACAACCTGATTCAATTTATGGCGAAGTATGTTGGGGATACCTTCCATGGCTTGGCCATACAATTCCCAGTCGTGGTCATGGATGTTGTAGACCACATCTTTGGCACTTCTTGGGTCGCTGAAAATGGTATATAGCGGTGTGGCAGAAACGGCGAAGGCCAATTGATTCGCGCTATCCACAAGTTGGTCGATCTGCTCAAGAGCATCTATTGAGCGGGAACTCAGAGTCAACTCTTTGATCGGACAAGTGGCTATCCCCATGATAATCTCCTGTTGTTACCAGACATAAATGAGGTCAAATGGATATCATTTGTCCAGCCAATGATCAAATTGCATGACTTGAAAATGGAAGATGTATCGTACTGTTTTGAGGTAAGCAGAACCGTGAGAGATGGATATTTATCATGATGCTACTGGTCGTTTTTCTTATTGCTGCAATCTACATATTCTCCGGTTTTGGTCGGCTTGAGGATAAGCGTTTTTTATTCGGTTCACTCTTGATGATCTTCTATATTTTCCTCTATTACATTTTCCCAGTTACTACTTCCGGCACTTCCATTTATATCGGTCGCTTAACTCAATATCTCCCTGTTTTTTCATATGGTGTGATATTGTTTGGTCATTCCACTCTCCCTTCGAATAAAGAGAAGTATGTTCATTGGGCCGGATTTTTGGGATTGGTATTTTCCATTCTGTCTCATTCTACAATTTAATGCTTATTAATTGTTAGCATGAAAGTGGGCGTGGTAAGCAAAGTTGTAAAAATAGAGGTGTAATTCACTTCGTTCATCGCACCCCATGTTTTGCTTCGCTTGAACCACATTTAACAACAGGGTTGATTGTGGGTTGGGCAATACATGTCGAATTACAAACGGGCATGGCAACCGGGGGGAACCTGGTTTTTTACGGTCGTGCTGGCTGAACGTCAGAACAACCATCTACTGGTCGAACGGATTGATCTGTTGAGGAAGGTTGTCAGGGAGGTGCAAGAGAGCCATCCATTCCGGATCCACGGCTGGGTAGTCTTGCCCGAACATCTGCATGCTTTGCTGGAGTTACCGGAAGGGGATACCAATTTTCCGTTGCGCTGGCGCCAAATCAAAAGCAGGTTTTCACGAGCAATCCCCAATTTAGAGGCTCGCTCAGAATCTCGTTGGCAGCGTGGCGAGCGGGGTATTTGGCAGCGACGTTATTGGGAGCATCTGATCCGCGATCAGGAAGATTTCAATCACCATCTCGATTACATCCATATCAATCCCGTCAAACATGGATTGGTAACAGCCCCGAAAGATTGGCCTTATTCTACCTTCCATCGCTGGGTTAAACAGGGCAGGTATCCATTATCTTGGGGAGACATCGCCACACCAGAATATGAAATGCTACACGACGATAAATAATCGGCATTAACGTTGTTAACGTAGGGTGCAATAAGCGGAGCGCATTGCACCGCTTTCATTATGATAGTTGTGAAGATAGAGGTGCAATTCACTTCGTTCTTTGCACCCTACGGTATTTAACCGATGGTGCAAACCCAATCACCGTCAGATTAACCATCCTTCTCCGCTGATTTATAAAAATGGGGGGAAGGGCTAGGGCGAGATCATGAGTAAGTAGGGTGTAATAAGCGAAGCGCATTACACCTTTTGGCAGATAAATAGGAGCGGTGCAATTCACTTCGTTCTTTGCACCCTACGGTACTCTCCCACAGGGAGAGGGGATAAAGCGGCACCGGAAATATGCTCGCCAGCCACGTAGGTTCGATTAGCGAAGCGTAATCGGACAGCGGTAACGGCATTGCTCCCTTCTCCCATTGATTAAAAAAGGAGGAGAAGGGTTAGGGATAAGGGGAAAGAAAAAGAGATTTCACGGTAAACGTTGGGCTTCGCTACGCTCAGCCACAACCTACACAATCGGTAGTTTGGTGCTGAGCCTGAGCAGCCAAACATATGAAGTACAACATATAGAAACATTCATATTAATGATATTTTCTTGTGTGTATTTGTGTCGACGCAGGCATTCTGAAAAATTCCTCATTCACTTTCTGAATGAAATCGAGGACTATACCTTCAACTTCATAATAATTATTTCTAGGCATTCGACTAACGTTAACGCCTAATTTTTTAAAAATCTTTATCATTTCACCTTGGTGTTGCTGATAGTCAAATGCGATACCATTATTAGATGCCTTTGATATTTTATTCGACCTTAATATCTGTTCATTTATTTGGTTTATAACTGCCATGTATTCCTGAGATACACCGATATCACCAATTGTCGATTTAGGGCATGCTAAATTGTACCACTTGAACAAATTTATACTTTTCCAAGATATTGTTTCAAATCTCGATGCCTCTAGCTCGATATAACTTCTGAAAGAATTTAAATGGGATAAATGGATGTTTGTTTTTATTGCATCAAGATTAGATACGTATGTTTTAAGTGCAAGATAAACACCTGCAATAGCAAATATATAAGATAAGAACTGAACCACCCCGTTTACGATTGGAGGAACATCTTTAAAAATTTTAGTGAAGTTCTCCATGCACTTTGGTTCAAAGCAAACTTCTCTATCAAACACATTATCAACATATAACTCAAAAGATATACTACCAAAAAATGAGGCTACAGTAACTGCGATGCAAATCCACATTAAAATCTGAAACCACTTTAGCTCTTTTGTATTATTCATCACTAATCATCACACATTGGTTTTATGTCATTTAAGCGAGACCTGAATCTACGCGACGAATGCTCAAAAGTTCTATTCAGGATGTTCAAATCATAATGAGCCTGATGATAAAGCCGACGATACCAATACTCCTCTTTATGGTTAGCATACCAACCTTCAAGTTTATGTATAAATGAATCCAATCTAGTTATATCCATCTTGGATGGTAAAGGAAGAATATTCAAAACTCTAGTTTGCAGTGATATATATTGCTTATGTCCAAGTCTTTTAAGTTTATTTACTCTACCTAGACATCTATTAAAACTGCGCCGATAATCTCTACTAACTCTATAATCAGCAATTTTAGCAAGAGACTCCAGGTTTTTAACTGAAGCTCTAATTCTAGAAACCTCATCAGATGGTAATCTTGGTTCTTTAAAAGAGACTCTTAGACCATGAATTAAAATATCTATTGTCGAAGATCTAATGATATTTGTTTTGGTCTCATTTAAAGGGAGATTTTTCCCATATAACATCTGGCGAACAAGTTCGAGTGAAAATGAAAAGTCATATTCGGGGTTGCGGCTTGATATTGTTATATCATCAACAAGTCTTGTATAACTTAAACCTTTACTTTTTAACCTTTGGACTATTGCAGGCTCAACATCAAATAGGACCGCACTAGCAATATAACTAGATGTCAGTGCACCCTGAATTAACATGTTATTATGACAACATATATCAACTAGAGCGTTTGCAACGGCTCTTGGATATTTCAACAATTTATTGAATACATTAAAAACCAATTCGGGCGTAATATTATCGAAAAAATCTTTAATATCTATTTTTAACACAGATTGACTACCGCAATGCTTACTTGCACAAGCTACGTAGTCTTTCGAAATCATAGTGTTATTATAGCAATCATTTGGAACAGAACCATATATATATTCTGGCCAGATAATCGCGCCACCTTTTTTTCGGTGTTTATCCCATGGGTTTCTTTTAGGGCTACCGAAAATTCTTCTAACAATTCTTCTTTGTATCTTTCTTACTAACTTATGAGGAGCGTGGACATGTCTTGATGTTCCATCTGCTTTTGGCACATAAAATTCTTTATACCTATCGCTATGCGCAAGTGCCTTGAAATCCTCATATTCCGATGAGGAAACATCAAGGCAAGACAACAAATTACTAACAGTACTAATGGAGTTTTTATATCGCCTTCGATAATTTAAGGTATTTTCCATAACATGCCTTTAAGATATACGCCTAGCCTACCCATACAATAGGATGCGACCCGATGAAGCCAAAAACTAGAATATGCCTGTTTGTTTACCTTCATCGGGGCGCATCCTA
>NZ_PGGC01000001.1 GCF_002795305.1 Aeromonas cavernicola | reverse complement strand
AGATGTGTATAAGAGACAGGGGCGAGGGGATTGATGTCGATCTGCAACTGATCATGGTTGTCGACCACCCAGAGCAGGCTGTCGCGATTGCCCAACATGTTGTCGTAGAGCTGGGGACGAGTGCGCAGGGCATCGAGGCTGGCACTGTCATGGATCAATGCCTGAATCCGCGCGAGGCGCCCTAGCAAGGCTTGATCATCACGCCAGGCAATTTCACGTTGTAGCGAGTGATAGAGATAAAATCCCACCGCCCCCAGCAGCAGCGCGCTCACCAAGGCGAACATCATCGCAAGGCGCAGACTTAATGTCCGTGGCCACCAGTTCATGGCTGCACATCCAGCATGTAGCCAATGCCACGGATGGTGTGGATCAACTTAATGGGATAGGGATCATCCACCTTGGCCCGTAAGCGACGAATGGCCACATCCACCACATTGGTGTCGCTATCAAAATTCATCTGCCAGACATGGGAGGCGATCAAGGTGCGCGATAGCACCTCACCTTCGCGGCTGAGCAACAGATGCAGTAACGCAAACTCCTTGTTGGTCAGGGTTAAGCGCTCGCCCTGACGGGTGACCTTGCGTTTGAGCAAGTCCAACTGCAAATCAGCGATCTGATAGCGTTCGATTTCCCGTGGTGGGCCGCGCCGGAGCAGGGTTCGCACCCGGGCCAGTAACTCGGCGTAGGAGAAGGGTTTGACCAGATAATCATCGGCCCCAAGTTCCAACCCCTTGACCCGATCTTCAATGGCATCGCGGGCAGTTAAAAACAGCACTGGCGTTGGCGAGGTGCGGCGAATGATCGGTAACAGCTGCCAGCCGTCCAGCTTGGGCAGCATCACATCAAGGATGATCAGGTCAAACTCACTTTCCTGCACCAGATGTTGGCCATCGAGGCCATTTAACGCCACTTCCACCATAAAGCCCGATTCAGTGAGCCCTTTGCGCAGGTAATCGGCGGTTTTCACCTCATCTTCCACAATCAATATTCGCATCATCCCCTCCCATTGCAGCCCGCTAGCTTAAAGCGAGATGGGCGGCGGTCCCATTACAAATTTGTCATCTCAAGGCAATCAAGCTGAGCGCCGCCTTTATGCACTATGACCAACAACCGCTCAAGAGAGCGTTTAATGGGAGCAATTATGCAGATCCGAAAACATATCGCTTTACCAATGATGGCATTAGCGCTGAGTTCCGGTGTGGTGTGGGCAGAGGCCCCGCTTGTTGCCGAGCGTGCAGACGTGACCTTGCCGCTGGCTAATCAGTTACTGCAAGCCACCTTGGCGGCGTGCCATGCCGAGGGGCGCACCGGCGTCGCGGCGGTGGTAGATCGCGGCGGTAACTTGGTGGCCCTGCAGCGGGATGACAACGTCGGCCCCCACAACACCTTGGCCGCTCAACGTAAAGCGTTCACCGCGTTATCCACCAAAACCGCCACCGGCCTGTTGGCTGAACGGGCCCGCACTACCCCTGATGCCGCCAACCTCAACACCGTGGCGGAGCTCTTACTGCTCGGCGGCGGTGTGCCACTCAAAGTGGGCGATCAGGTCATTGGCGCCATCGGTGTCGCTGGCGCGGGTGGCGCTCAGTTCGATGAAGGCTGTGCGCTCAAAGCCATCGCAAATGTGTTACCTACTAAATAATCGGGAGAAAATGATGAACATGCTGAAAACCTTACTCGCTGGCGCGCTGCTCTGTGGCCTCTCATCCGCTGCCTTGGCTGCCGTTAATCCGCTGAGCGTTCACGTGCTGAACCTGCAAGATGGCTTGCCGTCACCTGGGGTCAGCGTCACCTTAGAAAAGAAGAGCGGTGAGACCTGGAACACCCTCAACACCGGCTCTACTAATGAGCAGGGGCGGATCCCTGAACTCTATCCCGCAGGCAAAGATCTGGAGAAAGGCACCTATCGGGTGACCTTTAAGACCGGTGATTGGTTTAAGCAGCACAAAGGGGCCACCTTCTTCCCAGAAGTGCCGGTGATTTTCGAAGCCGATGGCAGCGTACCGCACTACCATATCCCGCTGCTGCTGAGCCCTTACGGCTTTTCTACCTATCGCGGCAACTAAGTAGTGGGCCGCAAGCGGGCCTAATGGATGCTACGTCGTCCCGTGGCCATGGTTGCACCGAGGTGTTTTTCCCGCCTGACGTCGTCTGCGGTGATCTCGTCGGTGATAGCAATCCACCCAGCCCTCTATCACAACCGAGGATGACGGCAAGTAAAGCAGGGTAGGGGACAGAGAAGTACAAGAAAGCAAAGGGCCACCCAAGCGGGTGGCCCTTTTATTAACCACGACTATATCCTTCTCTATTATTTTGTTTTTAATCAAACTCTTATTTGTTTTCCCGCAGGTTGAGGGAGATTTATTGTTCCTATCTTTCGTAAGATGCGCTTGATACCGCCCGCAGTCGCTTCACGCTCTTTTTTCTGGTGACGACTGACATCCCTCTTACGCCATGCAGTGAGCAGCCATGATTGAACGCATTTTCCAAGATATTGATGAAGAGCAAGTGGTTAACGCAGATAATCCGCATTTTCTTATTCAGCTAGGTTGGGATGATGGTGCTAGCTGGGACGCGTTGTTGTGCTCAAAACGTATCCTGCTTATTTCCGAAGCGGGGTCAGGCAAGACCTATGAATGTCACAAGCAAGCCAGTGAGTTGGCTGCAAAGGGTGACGCTGCATTCTATGTGGAGTTGGCCAGTCTGGCATCCAGACATTTGCGGGATTTGCTGGGTTATGAGGAGGCGAGGCGTTTTGACCGATGGCTAGCCTCCCCATCTGAGGTTGCTACCTTTTTTTTGGACTCTATCGATGAACTTCAGTTGACCCGAGGCACCTTCCGACAAGCGTTGGATTGTTTCGTAAGAGGTATTGAAAATAACTTGAATAGAGTTCGTGTGGTGGTGACGACCCGCCCCATCCCTTTTGATATGCAACTTATTCGCAGCAAACTGCCTGTTCCATCAGAGATAAAGCACCTGACTCCCGAAGAGAGAGAAAGGGAATTTAGCAATGTGGCAATGGGTGAGCACCTGATAAGGCAACCAGATCAAGCTAATGAAAAACTCACGCCTGATTGGCGCACAGTGGCGCTGATGCCCCTCTCTAATCCGCAGATTGTTGAGTTTGCCGAGGAGCGAGGTGTCAAAAACAGAGCTGAATTGCTCAATGAGATTGAGAGGCAAAATGCCTTTGAGTTTGCCAGACGTCCTCAAGACTTGATCGAGCTCTGCGCTGATTGGCAGCCGGGCTCTCAGCTTCGAACCCACTGCCAGCAAGTGGAAAACTGTATTCGAATCAAACTAATGCCCAGAAGTGATAGGCTTGAACTTGCCGAACTTTCAATAGATAAAGCTATCGAAGGGGCGCGCAGGTTAGCGCTGGCCATGTGGCTAACCCGTCGTTTAACCATCAGGCACAGTGCGGAATCGGATAACGGTCAACAGGGTGAGGCTGCGCTTGATCCGTCGATTATCTTGTCAGACTGGACACAAGCGGAGCTAAAAACGTTATTGGAGCGGCCGTTGTTTGGTTTTGCGGCCTATGGTCGGGTGCGTTTTCACCATCGCTCAGTGTCAGAATTTCTTGCTGCGCAGAGATTGCAGGAGCTTAAGAATAAAGGCATGTCGCTTCGTGCCCTCAAACGGCTTCTTCTTCTTGAGACCAAGGGTAAAACTATTATCCCTCCTTCCAAACAGGCGATTGCGGGCTGGTTAGCCGCATTCAATGACGATATTTTTCAGGCAATTCGTGACCATGAGCCGTCGCTACTGTTCAATGAAGGCGACCCTGCATCATTGACCCTTGCACAGCGTCAACAAGCGCTTAGGGCCTATGTTCAGCGCTATGGAAAAGGAGGATGGCGTGGTTTACACACGCCCTCTATTCAAATTAAACGCTTTGCAACGCCTGAATTGGCTGATGAGATTAATCAGCTGTGGCAGCAGGGTATCGATAATCCAGACGTGCGGGATCTATTGCTGAGGTTAATTGAGTGCGGGGGGATAAAAGGCTGTGCCGAACTTGCCCATTCGGTTGCTAATAACGTAGGGATGGAAGAAGTTGCACGCTTATATGCTATTCGAGCTTTGATTGCGGTCAATGACCCTAGATTGCCAACAGTAGCTGCTGTGATGGTATCCCAACCTCCCGACTGGCCGGATAAGTTAGTGTGCGCCGCGATTATGGATCTTTTCCCTGCTCATCTCTCGGTGGCGCAATTCTGCCAAGCATTAGGATGGCGGCCATGGAAAACACAATCAGTTGGAAAATTGATTAGGCAATTTCCATCGCTAATCAAACATGCTCCCCTTGTTTTGTCACAGCTAGAGGAACTGCGGGATCAATTAGTTACCCTCATCTCGGATGGGTTGCAAATGCCGCAAGATCAGTGGCCACATATAGTGTCACCTCGCCAGTATCTACGTAGCATATTAGCTGCGGTCTCTATTCGTGGGCTCGATCATCAGTGCACCCAACCTTGGATCCATGCCAGTGTGCTTGCGTTGCATCTGCGCCAGCGTGAATACGATGATGACAAAATTTATAAGGAATTGGCGCAACGTATCAATAAATTTGATAGTCAGCGTAGAAAGCAGGCATTTTGGGCAATCAATCATATTGTGCAATCCCTGCATCCGACAGAGGATACATTGACGCGAATAGGTGAAATTATTCCCTATGACTCGCTGATTCAATTCACATTACCACAGGATAAGGAGTGGCTAGTTAATGATCTGCAAGATAAAAATAAGCCACTTGTTGAACGTCAAATGCTGATGCATATAGCACTCAGGAAATTAGGGGTATCAGTGACGGATTTGCGAGAGTTGGTTGCCGATCAACCAGAGTTACGCTTATTACTCGCTGAAGAAATAGAGCCCTCTGATTTTGAGAAAGAGCAGAAAGAATATCAACGTCAAGAAAAGGAACAACGAGAAAAAGCAGAAATAGAAGAAGCAGAGAAACGTGAGAGTTGGATAGCGTTACATCGAGCAATATCTGAGTCACCTGATAAAGCGTTCGCAGATAATCACGGTAAAAATTTAGTGTGGGATCTATTTCAAGCCATGTCCAGCACCGTAGATGGCAATAATTTATCTGGTTGGAATCGCCCCTTTCTTGAGTCTCAGTTTAGTAAAACCATCACAGATCGGATACGCACGCTGTTTATGGCAGCTTGGCGAGAGCAGTGCCCACTACTTATTTGTGAGAGGTCCGCAGATCCGCAAAACACAGATCTAGATACATGGCGACTCGGTTTGGCGGGACTCTATGCAGAAGCGGAAGATTCTGATTGGGCTAGCCAGCTGACTGAAGAAGATGCGAGGCGAGCCGCACGTTATTCGTTACTTGAACGGAGTACATTACCTTATTGGATTAATGACTTGGTGAGGTGTCATCCATCTGCTGTCAGTGACGTTTTTGGGAAAGAGCTTGAGTGGATTCTTTCTAACTTTACTGATGAACATCATCACTCGATGTTGTTAGAGCATCTTAAAAATGCTGCTAGTGCAGTGACAGGATTATTTATACCTCACCTTGTTGCATGGTTGGGTGAAAGTTTGAGTGAGATTAATTCTATAGTCGATGATGAATCACGAACATCCGCGTTTATATCTCGATACTCTCGTGTGATTGGATTGGTTTTAAAACATGGTCATAGTGATCATAGAGTCCAATTATGTTGTATGGCTCAGGAATATTTAACTCTCGATCTGACTGAGCCGGTGATGCTGCTCTGGTTATCCACTTTGATTCGGATAAATCCTGAGTTAGGAGTTGATACACTTGCAGAAAAATTACGAGATATTAAACCTGAACCATTAAGTAAGGCCGCTATATGGTTTATAACCTTATTTAATGAGCGTCATGATGGTATTAATGTCAGAAATAATGATTTTACGCCTAGCATATTGCTCAAACTTACCCGTTTGGCTTACCAACATATACGACCACAGGATGATGCTGAGCATGAAGGTTGTTATACACCCAATATGCGTGACAATGCCGAATATGCACGTAACGCAATTCTGACGGCACTACTGGCGTCACAAGGTGAAGAGGGATGGCAAGTGAAAAATGAGATGGCCATTGATCCCCTATTTGCTCATTTCAAAGATAGAATTTTGGCATTAGCGCAGGAGGCATGGGCTCAAGAGATGGATTCTGCGATTTTAAATGAGCAACAGTGTCGTGAGTTTGAAAAGAAATGTGAAGTACCACTGACAACCAATGGAGCTATGTTCAGCTTGCTTTGTAATCGCTTGGCCGATTTGGATGAGTTATTAAAGAGTGATGTTTCGCCAAGAGAGGAATGGGAAAAAATAGGCCAAGAGCGGATCATGCGGCGTGCAATAGCCAGAGAGTTAAAGAATTTAGCCAATGGTCTTTACACGGTCGATCAAGAAGCGGTCACTGCTGAAGAAAAGGAGACGGATATTCGGCTGCGCTCCACCGCCTCTGACTACGAAAGCGTAATTGAGCTAAAGCTTGGCGATAACCGTTCAGTACGTGATTTTCTTAACACGATTGAAGATCAACTGGTAACAAAATATCTATCAGTAGCAACTCGTCGCTCAGGAGCCTTGCTAATAACCCTGAAAGAGGATCGAACTTGGCAACATCCAGATTCAGGGGAAAAGATAGGTATAGAAGGTTTGCGCGAATTATTACTAGAAGAAGCCAAGCGGGTTGAGGAAAAAATGGGCGGTGCTGTGTCGATTGCAGTTCATATATTGACGCTTTTCCCGCGACTGCCTACCGAGCAACAAAAGCATCTGAACTGATAATTCATGTTATTACGTAGATATAAGTTGGCTAATAGTGAGTTTTATCGTTGTGAAAAAGTGGCGTTGTTTTCCAAACCAGCCATTAAGTCACAACATCCCCAGCCCCAAGTGCCTGCTACACTCGGGGCTTTCTAACAGGCAGACCAAGCAGGGCGAGATCACGGATGTTTTTTGAACTGATTTTCCCCGCCAGCAGCAGCTTGAACCGATACATGGCCGTTTTGCCAGAGAGCGACGCTGGTATCCCGATATCTTCTGCCTATGCGCCAGAGCATCCTTTCGCATCACCAGTACCCCTCCTCATTTATTGGGGTGGGGGCCCCTTGTTCCTAGCCCTGCGTTCTTGCGAGGCGAGATCCGCGTTAATCAAAGACTTGTTGTATTGAGTCCAGTTAGTGATGGGGTGAAGCTATGAGCGATGTGCCCATGACGCAGACTTGAAGGGGGATGGTAGTGATCAGATCACTGCTTCCTCAGTTAGTTTCATTTACACACAGTGATTTGGGACGCAACGCCAGGCATCACCGAAAACTTTAAACGGGAGCCGGTTGCTTATGATGAAGGCGCGAACAAATTGTTCGCACCTTCATTATGGTTGCACTTATGATTTGAGTCCGCCCTTGTTATCTGAATTCGCACACGTTATTTGTAAATAAATCTAATCCCTGAAACATATCGAGGTAAATTTCCTGCCGATGAATAAACAATAATTCCATAAATTGAGTCACTAATACTAAAACTAGTACTGGTTCCTGTAGAAAATTTACCCACTGTTTTGTCAATATCCTCTCGCCATTTCAGCATTTGTAGCATAGGCACCCCCCCACTCCCGGTCCACGCCGTGCCTGCAATACCCTCAATGAAAATGACATTAGCTATAGACATTTGGTCCGCATATAGTGCTAAGTCGCCCGCTGATTGCCCTCCTCCAGTTCCCCCTGCTAATAAACTACCACCTATAGCATCATAAATACCATCTACAACAGCAGACCCTTGGAACCTAATCCTTGAGTAGGTAGATGCTGAGATAACATTTGAATAGGCCGTTTCACGGCCAATCACTACACTAGTTAATGCTTTTACCATTGTATATGTTACATCTGGTGATTTTATACCACCATATTCAACCCAAACCGAACCAATATTATTTTCAACAAAGTTATCAGCCGTCACCAAGCCATTGACCACACTAACATCTGATGTACCAAACCATATTCCATCATTAGTGATATCATGAAAACTGCCATCACTATATATAGCTTGAGCGTATACTTGCTCACCAAAATATTCGGTTATATTTATATTTGGCACACTAAGTACAATGCTTTTTAATACTGGATCGGTGACCGTAATAACAGAGGTGGCAGTAAATGTTTGTCCATTATTGTTGCCTGCTGCTGTAATAGTGACAACCCCGGGAGTAATTCCTGTTACTTTCCCTTTATCACTACCACTACTGACAATAGTGGCGATGTTAGGATCACTACTACTCCAGCTTAAAACTGCCTCATTTGTAACATCTAATATACGGCCGTCGGTAAATGTAGCATGGGCTTGTAGCTGATCTGATAAGCCGACAGGTATAGTGATAGTAGCTGGTGTAATGGTAAGTCCAGTGACTAATGCGCCTGTCACTATTACGTCAGCGGTGCCAATAAAAGTCTTTCCATTTGCGTTTCCGATAGCGGTAATGGTTACCCCCCCTGGGCTTATTCCCGTGACTCTACCCTTATCTACCCCACTATTTTGAACTGTTGCAACTGACGGGTCGCTACTGCTCCAACTCAATGCAGAGTCAGTAGTGACATCCAAAACAGTGTTATCCGAGAATATCGCTTGTGCTTGTAACGGTTCTGATAAACCGGCGGGTATAGATGATATATCTGGTATTACCTGTAGTAATGTCACAACCGAGTTAGTAATGGTGACTCGCGCAGTGGTATTTAACACTTGGCCATTTACATTACCAGCCAAGGTAATGGTTACTACACCTGGGGTAATACCTGTCACTTTTCCTTTATCTGGCCCACTACTGATCATTGTAGCTATTTGTGAGTCACTACTACTCCAACTAAACGCATCGTCAGTGGTAATGTTAATTACTCGACCATCAGAAAAAGTAGCTTGGCCTTGTAGCTGTTCTGTCAATCCTGTGGGGAGTGATGAAGCAGCAGGAATAATATGCAGTGCAGTAATGATAGCTTCGGTAATCGTTATCTGAGCAGTAGCACTGAACGTTTGGCCATTTACATCAAGAAAAGCGGTAATAATTGAGCCGCCAGACTTAACAGCATTCACTTTTCCTTTATCCACGCCACTACTCAACACTGTCGCGATTTGTGGCTGACTGCTACTCCAATGTAATGAGTCGTCCTTCGTCACATCGATGGCCCTGCCGTCGGAGAGGGTTGCTTGAGCTAACAGATATTCCGATAATCCTGCGGGTAACGATGATACTGTCGGGGTGACTTGTAATTTGGTGACAATGGCCGGAGTAATCGTTACCTGTGCCGTGGCAGTAAACGTCTTACCATTAGCATCAATCAATGCCGCTACAGTAACGCTACCTGGTATCACTCCCGTCACTTTCCCTTTCTCAGCGCCACTACTCAGAATGGTCGCTATCAGCGAATTACTGCTGCTCCAGCTTAAGGCCGAATCAGTGGTTACATCTAATACGTTACCATCGGAAAAGGTAGCTTGAGCCTGCAAAAACTCGGATAAGCCAGCTGGCAGTGATGAAACAGCTGGAGTTATCTGCAATTGCGTGATAACAGCTTCAGTAATAGTGACTTGAGCAGTTGCAGTGAGTGTTTGGCCATTGGCATCAATAAATGCGGTTATGATGACACTACCTGTTTTGACACCACTCACTTTTCCCTTTTCTGTACCATGACTGAGGATGGTCGCAACTTGTGAATTACTACTGCTCCAACTCAATGCAGTATCTGCTGTCACGTCCAACACCTCACCATTTGAGAATGTTGCCTGCGCACGAAGTAACTCCGATAGGCCTACTGGCAGTAATGAGATAGCCGGGGTCACTTGTAGTTGAGTGATAATTGCCTCTGTGACCGAGATCTGGGCTGTCGCTGTAAATAATTGATCATTGGCATTAATAAATGCAGTGATTATCACCCTACCAGGGCTGATCCCACTCACCTTTCCTATCTCCCCCCCACTGCTCAACACAGTAGCAATAAGGGGATCACTACTACTCCAATTAAGAGCAGAATCAGTCGTAACATTGATGACCCTACCATCCGACAAGGTTGCCTGAGCTTGCAATTGTTCAGATAGACCGGCGGGTAATGAAGATATTACGGGTGATACTTGTAATTGAGTGATAACCGCCTCAGTGATTGTCACTTGAGCAGTCGAGCTAACTATCTGGCCATTAGCATCAAGTAATGCTTTTACAGTGACAACTCCTGGTTTCACCCCCATTACTTTACCTTTATCAACCCCATTACTTAGGATGCTAGCAATTTGTGGATCACTGCTGCTCCAACTCAATGCCTCATCTGTTGTTACAGTAACCACTTTGCCATCAGATAGCGTCACTTGAGCTTGCATTTGTTCCGACAGCCCCGCAGGGAGTGTTGATATAGCAGGCGTTACTTGCAGTTGAGTAACAATCGCACCTGTTATCGTGACTTGAACGTCTGTCGTGAAAGTCTGACCATTTGCATCGCCAAACGCCGTCACAGTGACCACTCCTGGTTTGACGCCAACAAGTGTTCCTTTATCTGCACCACTACTCAGGATGGTCGCGGTTGTTGGGTCATCAATACTCCAGCTAAGTGCATCATCGTTGGTCACATCCAGTACACGGCCATCAGAGAGAATCGCTTCGGCAAGCAGTTGTTCAGATAAGCCGACAGGTACAGATGACACTACAGGATTAACCTGTAACCTCATGACCACCGCATTAGTTACTGTTACTTCTACTGTCGCTTTGAATGTTTGGCCATTCGCAACACCGGCTGCAGTGATCGTCACCGTGCCAGGAGTTACCCCAGTAAGTTGGCCTTTTTTTGCCCCATGACTGGTGATCGTAGCCACTTGCGTATTACTGCTACTCCAACTCAGGGCATCATCTAACGTGACATCTAATACTCGCCCATCAGAAAGGGTAGCTTGAGCCACTAATTGCTCCGAAAGCCCTACAGGTATAGAGGAAGCGACAGGGGTGAGCTGCAGCACAGTCACTATCGCGGGAGTAATGGTTACTTTGGCCGTTGCGCTAAACGTCTGGCCATTGGCGGACCCTGACGCTGTCACGATCACAGAACCAGGTATTCCGCCCGTCAGCGTACCTTTATCTGCTTCACGATTACTGATAGACGCAATGTTGATAGCGCTACTGCTCCAAGTGAGCGCTGGGTCAGCTGTCACATCGATGACTCGGCCATCAGAGAGGGTTGCTTGAGCTCGTAACTGTTCCGATAGGCCTACAGGAATGGATGATACCGAGGGAGTAACCTGAAGCTGAGTCACAATAGCAGTGGTCACTATTAAGGTTGCAGTCCCGAAAAATGACTGGCCATTCGCGGTGCCCGCTGCAGTAATCAAAACATTGCCAGGAGCCACCCCTGCTGCAATTGCGTCATTGTTGATACGCGCAATCGCATCATTACTACTGCTCCATGTTATTTCTTTATTGTGAGTTACATCCAATGCCCGACCATCAGATAAAAATGCGGTCGCGGTAAACCCTCTCGTTAACCCTTGCGGTACGTGATTCAACGCGGACGTAACTTGTAATGCGGTGACAATCGCGCTGGTTACAGTGAGTTTGGCACTACCCGCAATGTTGAGACCTGCCGTATTTTTAACGGAAGCCATGATCACGGCCTCCCCTGGTGTTAGGGCACTCACCACACCGAACGTATCCACAGATGCAACGTTCGGGTTACTACTCGTCCATAACACCGATGGAGAATGAGTCACATCCAGCACACTGTTATTACTCATGAGTATCGATGCGTTGAACTGGCTTGATAGCCCTGCAGGCAATAGTTTGGTGGGCGGCGTAACCTGCAGCGCGACTATCTCTACGCTTGGCTCAGGAAGGGGAAGACTATCGTTATCTTTTTTGCTGCAACCAAAAGCAAGCAAGAGAAAACCAATCACCAAGAGCACTCTATATATGCTCATACACCCTCCAACCCTTTTCGTAACAAACCCATACGCTGACGTTGATAATTGTAGGTGAAAGAAAGTTACGAGTAGGTCCGTTTACTATGAATCTGGTAATCGTAGTCAGCAAAGGGATAAGTTAGGTCATCGGGAATGCCAATAAAATGCATCCTGACTTCAGGGACGACTGCTGATTGTACGCAGGGGCCCCCTTGATGACGGGCGTGGAGGCTGCGTAACTATTGGCAGGTAGGGGATATGATACAAATGCGTTGATAGAGGTTGTGCGCGCCAAGGAAATGAAGCCTGTCATCCCTTCTAAACGTCATCGTAGGGAGTCGCGAGAGCATAACTTGGAACCAGACAAGGCCAAGCATCTGGTGGAAAACGCCTTCCTTCATCTGAAACAATGGCAAGGAATAGCGACAAGATATGCCAAAAACACAAGTTCATTTGTGGCCGCAGTGCGGATCCGTTGCACATGCATGTTGGGATAGCGCTTATGACTCAGCCCCTAGCGAATAGATTGCGTTTGGGACTTAGGAGGGGTTATGGGATCACTATTCGATGATCAACGAATACAACGATTGTGTACCCGTTTACTGGATGAACAGAGCAGTAATGGGGTGCTTTTGGAGAGTGCGTATAGCCGAGAGTTACTCGTCCTGCTGCAAGCTGTTGATGGGGTTAGGCCGGTGGGGCGTAGTGCACGTTATCGACTGACACCTGAAGGTACGACCTATATCACGCAACAGTTAGCCCTTGTGGTGCCTGCGCAAGCCAATAAACAGGCACAGTTACAAGCCCTGGGCGTCACTTTACCTGCCGAGCTCAATCAAGCCACGTTTAATGCGCTTTGGTATGGCGATAGTAAGCGGGGGCAGAAGGAGGATAAGCCCGGCTCCTGTGAGATTGCGTTAACGCAAGATGAAGTGATCCGCTTGCGCACCCTTCATCCCCTTCGCTTGGTGGATGAGCAGGGGGACGTACATGACATGACACTGGGTCAGCGGTTATTGGGAGAGGTGATGCTACCAGAGCGGGCGATGAATCGTCTTCGGGCGATTGATTGGCAAGGAAGCTGGGTCATCACAGTCGAGAACAAAGGGGCATTTATTGATTACCCATTGCAGGCAGAGCAGCTGCTGTTATACACGCCCGGTCGTAATACGTCGCTGGCTAAAAGAGTGATCCCATTGTTGCCGGCCGGCGTGCGGTGGGCCCATTTTGGCGATCTCGGTCAACGGGGGATTGATATTGCGCTGGAGCTAGCGGCCTCTTTGGCTCTCCCGCCTTATCTCTGGCTGCCTAAGCAGGTAGCACGCTACGTTGCTCCTTACGGGATGCCTGTTGTGACACAAGGTGAGGAGGGGAGAGGCAAGATTGGGTGGCGACAAGAGTCAGGCAAGACACCCGTTTGGCTCGACGTTCTGAATGTGCTTGCGGGCTCTGGGCGTTGGCTAGAGCAGGAGTCGTTAGTGCTCGCCCCCGATTGGCAGCCATGGTTGCTGGCTGAATAAGCGTGCAATTGGCGCCAATCTATCAGTCGAATGATGCCAAGCTCAGCCCCCCTGATATGACCCATTACGCCATCATCATCTCCTCTTTTACCCTTACTCTTGGGTGGGGGGTGGGCTTTGAATTGGCACCCGGCGTTTGAGGGTGCGGCTCACATAATGCAAGCCACACTGATAGTCGCCCGTAATGGCCTTGAGCGCCAAGGTCAGCGCTTGGTGCGCCAGCGCGTCATGTTGTTGGGGCAGGGAGTTGATGCCAAACGGGAGAAAATCGAGTAGCCGATCATCACCGAAGGTGGCCATTGCCAGCTGGCTCACCTCGGTAGCGTGGTCGTGCGTTTGCGCTAGCAGGTAGTCGAGCACGCCTTCCATCAGGATGTAGGAAGTGGCGATCAAGGCGTGTGGCAGGTGGCCCAATTGCTGGTGCAAGGTTTTGATCAGCTGATACCCCTCGGCGCGAGAAAAGTGCTGACCTTCACACAGGTAGCGGGTGGCGGGGTGGTTAGCCACGGCCTGTGCAAAGCCCGCTTTGCGCTCTTGGCTGATGGTCAGGGCTGGCAGAGCCGTGATCAGCGCGATGTGGGCGATAGCAGGGGTGAGCAAAGAGGCGGTGAGATCATGGCAGGCCTTCTGATTTTCACTGGCCACCGTGACAAATTTGTCGGGGGCCATGGCCCGATCCACCGCCAACACCGGTATGCCGTGCCCGTGGAGGTGTTGATAAAAGGGGTCCTCGGGCGGCAGGCAGCTGGCCACCAGCAGGGCATCCACATGGCGGCTGGCCAGCATCTGGGCCAGCTCTTTTTCGGTGTCAGGTTCATCTTCCGAACAGACGATCAGCAGCTGATAGCCTTGGGCTCGCGCCCCTTGTTCAAGGCGCTTAGCGAGCTTGGCGTAACTGGCGTTTTCAAGATCAGGCAGGATAAAGCCGAGGGTTTTGGTCTGGCCACCGCGCAAGGAGGCGGCGCGGCTGTCGGGCTGGTAGTTATGGGCGGTGACGACGGCCATCACCTTGTCCCGGGTGGCTTGGCTGATCCGGTATTGGTCGGCCTTGCCATTGATCACGTAGCTGGCCGTGGTGCGCGAGACACCAGCGAGGGCGGCGATTTCATCCAGTTTCATCATAGTGGCTCTGCTTGCGTTACCAGGCCCGCGTACCCTGCCAAGGGGAGGCACTGAAAAATGTGCGCGGGATCATATCATTGACAGCGCTCTGTTGTCGGGACTTGCACAACGAGCTGAAACGATTCAGGCTTAGCTTAAGTGAAACGATTCAGCTTGTCAGCAAGCAGCGATAAATAGCAGCGAGGTCACGGGAAGCGTGCGGCGCTGCTCGTTATTTGGGCTATGGTCAGCTGATGCCGTATCAGCATCTATCAATGTGATGTGCCACCGGCCATGTGGGCCGCTGGACGCAGAGGGAGAACCTGTATGTTGAAGTTGGAAGCGACCCACATTTTGCTTGGCCAGACGGTCACCACCAAGGCCGAGGCGATAGCCCTGCTGGCCGATAAACTGACCGAGGCGGGTCTGGTCGCGGCGGACTATGTCGATGGCATGCTGGCCCGCGAAGCGCAGCAAGCGACCTATCTTGGCAGCGGCATCGCCATTCCCCACGGCACCACCGACACCCGGCATCTGGTCAACCGTACCGGCGTCATGGTGGCCCAGTTCCCCCACGGCATTGCGTGGGATGAGGGACAGATCGCCTATATTGCCATCGGGATTGCCGCCAAGTCTGATGAGCATTTGGCCATTTTGCGCCAGCTGACCCATGTGCTGGGGGACGAGCAGGCCGCCGCTCAATTGCAAGGAGCCACCGATGCCGAGACCATCATCCACATCCTGACTGGCGCCACGGCCGCCAAGGCGGTGCAATACCTCACCTTGGCTGATTTTCCGGCCGAGGATCGGGATCAGCTGCTGCTGGGGGCGGCGGCGCGTGCGAAGTCTGCGGGCTGGGGCGACGCTGCCATGGTGAGCATCCTGCTGGCAAGCGAACCGGCCTATCTGGGCGAGGGGATCTGGCTGGCACGGGCGCAAGCCGCCCAGAGCGGTTGGGTGTTGGCCACCCCGAGCCATGCCCTTAGCTCAGGTGAACGACCAGTCAGTGCGCTGTTGCTGCTGTGCGCTGCCGATGGGGGCTATCTACCACAACTCGAGAATCTGGCCAAATTGGCGGACGCCGATCAGCTTGCCACCCTTGTTGGCAGCGACGGGCTGGCCATGTTGCAGGCGGGGCCTGCCAGTGGTTTAGCCGAGACCTTCACCATCCTGAACCCCCATGGCTTGCACGCCCGCCCCGGCGCCATGCTGGTCAAGGTAGCCAAAGAGTATGAGGCCGATATTCGGGTTGCCAATCTTGATGGCAGCGGTGAGGCGGTCTCTGCCAAGAGCCTGATGAAGGTGATTGGACTGGGGGTCAAGTGCGGGCACCGGCTGGCTTTTCGTGCAGAAGGGGCGGATGCCGAAGCGGCGCTCAAGGGGATCGGTGTGGCCATCGCCGCAGGTCTGGGTGAGGGGACACACTGATGGAGATCATCACCCTCACCCTCAATCCTGCGCTGGATCTCACAACGGGCTTGGCTGCGCTGGCGCTCGGTGAGGTGAACTTGGTCAGCGAGGCTAACCTGCGGGCGGCGGGCAAGGGGATCAACGTGGCCATGGTGCTCAGCGATCTGGGTCGTGACGTGGGGGTTAGCGGCTGGCTGGGGGCCGATAACCAGCAGAGCTTTGTCGCTTTATTTGCCGAGCGTGAGCTTGCGGATCACTTTGTTCGCGTGGCAGGCAGTACACGGATCAACGTCAAGATCTCCGAACAGTCAGGCCGAGTGACCGATGTTAACTTGCCAGGACTCACCATTGAGAACGACGCGGTGAGCGCGTTGGAGCAGACCCTCGATGCACTGGCACCCGAAGTCGAGTGGTTTGTCCTCGCCGGTAGCCTGCCCAAAGGAGTAGATCCTGACTACTGCGGCCAGCTGATCCGCCAGCTCAAAGCCAAGGGGAAGCAGGTTATTTTCGATTGCAGCGGCGCGGCCTTCAGCGAAGGGATCAAGGCGGCACCGACCTTGGTCAAACCCAATCTGGAGGAGCTTGCACAGTGGGCAGGCCGTCCGATCAAGACCTTAAGCGAGCAGGCCGAGTGTGCCCGCCAGCTTCAGGCGCGCGGGATCACGCATGTGGTGATCTCCAATGGCGCGGACGGCGTGATCTGGTTTACCCCTGACGCCATATGGCAGGCTATTCCACCCCCCATGACCGTCGTCAGTACGGTCGGTGCCGGCGATTCACTGGTCGCGGGGCTGGCCCATGGGCTTAGCCTTGGCTGGGCGCCAGAGCAGACCTTGCGCCTTGCTACCGCAGTATCAGCCCTGGCTGTGAGTCAGGTTGCCGTCGGTTTTGATGATCAGGCGGCATTGGCCCCACTACTGGAACAGGTACGTGTGCAGTCGCTGGACGTGGCTGCCATCCATTCTCATTCCCAATCCATCAAGCACTCAGGAGATGCCCAATGAAAGCAATTCTGGTTACGGCTTGCCCAGCGGGCATTGCCACCAGCTTTCTCGCTGCAAAACGAATAGAACAGCAGGCCAAGCTGGCAGGCTGGGAGCTCACCCTTGACGTTGGCGCGAGCATGTCGCCCCGCCAAGCACCCAGCGTGGAGCAGATTGCTGCTGCCGAGCTGGTGCTGGTGGTTGCCAGTGCCCCAGTCGATCTGGCGGCCTATGATGGCAAGCCGCTCTATCAGGGCAGCATGGATCTGGCGCTGCAAGACCCTGCGGCCTTGTTGGCTGCCGCCACCCGCGGGGCCAGTGTCTACCGCCATCCCGTGACATCGCCCGCAGCTACTGAGGCCGTCGCCCCAGCGGCAGCGGGTAAGCGCATCGTGGCGGTGACCGCCTGCCCAACTGGGGTCGCTCATACCTTTATGTCGGCCGAAGCGCTAAAGAGCATGGCTAAACAGTTGGGGTATCAGATCCGAATCGAGACCCAAGGCTCAGTGGGAGCCCAAGATGCCCTGACGGCAGAGGAGATTGCCGCCGCTGATCTGGTGTTTTTGGCGACCGACATTGAGGTGGCGATGGCCCGTTTTGATGGTAAGTCGGTTTATCGCACCAGCACGGGGGCGGCCCTGAAGAAGACCCGCGCCGAGCTCGACAAGGCGTGGCACGAGGCAACGCTGTATCGCCATAGGGGCGCCAGCCAACCGAAAACAGAGGAAAAAGCAGGCCCCTACAAGCACTTGTTGACCGGCGTATCCTTTATGCTGCCGATGGTGGTGGCGGGGGGGCTGATTATCGCGCTCTCGTTTATTTTCGGTATTGAGGCATTTAAAGAGGAGGGCACGCTGGCTGCTGCGCTGATGAAGATCGGCGGTGGCTCGGCCTTTGCCCTGATGATCCCGCTGTTGGCGGGGTACATTGCCTACTCCATCGCCGATCGCCCGGGCCTTGCCCCTGGCATGATCGGTGGGATGCTGGCCAGCTCGCTGGGTGCGGGTTTCCTCGGCGGCATAGTGGCCGGTTTCTTGGCCGGCTACAGCGCTAAGTTCATCAGTGACAAGCTGCGGTTGCCGGTGACCTTGGACGCCCTCAAACCGATCCTCGTCATTCCACTGGTTGCCAGCTTGTTCACGGGCCTAGTGATGATCTATGTGGTCGGCGGCCCAGTAGCAGACATCATGAAAGCCTTGACCGTGTTTCTGAACAACATGGGGTCTGCTAACGCCGTGCTGCTCGGCGTCATCATCGGTGCCATGATGTGTTTCGATTTAGGCGGGCCAGTGAACAAGGCCGCATACGCCTTTGGGGTCGGTCTACTTGCCTCTAAAACCTACGCCCCGATGGCGGCGGTGATGGCGGCAGGGATGGTGCCTGCGCTGGGGATGGGCATTGCGACCTTCCTAGCCCGTGCCAAGTTCATTAAGGCGGAGCAGGAAGCTGGTAAAGCCTCGTTTGTGCTGGGGCTGTGCTTTATCTCTGAAGGGGCCATCCCATTTGCGGCTAAAGACCCGATGCGGGTGATCCCAGCCTGCATGGCCGGCGGGGCGCTGACGGGGGCCCTCTCGATGCTGTTTGGCTGTGAGCTGGTTGCTCCTCACGGTGGCCTGTTTGTGCTCTTTATCCCCCATGCGATCAGCAATGTGCTGATGTATGTGGTGGCGATCGCCGCAGGTTCAGCGCTGACAGGGGTGGCGTATGCCATGATCAAGCCCAGTGATGCATCGGCCAACTCGGCAATGGTGTGATACAGCACCATTGTGATTCAGTGATAAACAACAAGGCGACCTGCGGGTCGCCTTGTTGTTAGATGGAATGTGGTGCGCTTAGAAATCCCACCCCTGTGGTGCTTGCAGCTCATCTTGGCCACTGTTGTGGGGGCTATCGTGTTGATTCTCTTGAGCCTTGCGGCGTGCCGTTTCAACCCGCGCTTTACGGCCACGGCATAGCCGCATCACCTCTTGCTGCTGAGCTGGCGTCATCGTAAGCCAGTTAAAGCGTTCCTCGCGGTTGCGCAGACACCCCTTGCAGTAGCCTTTATTGTTCACTTCACAGACACCGATACAGGGACTCTGGAGTGGGAAGATTTCAAGTTGTTCCATCTCTCTCCTTTGGCTTCAATGCCACCTTGTCCAAGCCATCAGCAGTGCTAAGTGATTGCCGCTTTGGTGTGGTGCATGCGGCAGTCTATATGGCGTGCCGCCGGTCGGCATGTAGTGGCTACGTAAACGGTCCAAGGGGGGCTGAGCTGAGCATGGAAAAAGGCCCACAGAGTGGGCCCTTGATGTGTGCATAGCATGATCGCAAGCCCCTATTTTCGTTCTGGGGTCCGACCGATGATCTCGGCAGGAAGGTCACCGTTATCCTGCTCTAGGATCACGTCAAATCCCCAGAGTTGATGAAGGTGCTTGAGCACTTCATGGCGCGAGTCGCCAAGGGGGATGCGATTGTGGGGGACATAGCGCAAGGTCAGCGATCTATCTCCCTTCACCGCAACGTTATAGACCTGAATGTTGGGCTCCAAATTACTGAGGTTGTACTGGGCTGACAGAGTATTGCGTACCTGGCGGTAGCCCTCGTCATTGTGGATGGCGCCAACTCTCAGGTAGTTTTTCAGATCGTCATCATCAATGGCGAACAGCTTCATGTCTCGCATCACTTTCGGGCTTAAGAACTGGCTGATAAAGCTCTCATCCTTGAAGTTTTGCATGGCAAAGTGGAGGGTTTCGACCCAGTTGCTACCGGCATAATCGGGGAACCAGTATCTGTCCTCCTCGGTGGGGTTCTCGCAGATGCGGCGCAGGTCGGTAAACATGGCAAACCCCAGCGCATAGGGGTTGAGTCCAGAGTAGTAGCGGCTGTTGTAGGCCGGTTGATAGACCACGTTGGTGTGGCTGTGCAGCACCTCCATCATAAACCTATCGCTCAGCTTACCCTCGTCATAGAGGTGGTTGAGGATGGTGTAGTGCCAGAACGTTGCCCATCCTTCATTCATCACTTGGGTCTGTTTCTGTGGGTAGAAATATTGGCTGATCTTGCGCACGATCCGCACGATTTCACGTTGCCAAGGTTCCAGCAACGGGGCGTTTTTCTCGATGAAGTAGAGAATGTTTTCTTGGGGTTCAGCGGGGTAGCGTCTGTCCTCCACCCCCGCAGCTTTATGTTGCTTGGGCAGGGTACGCCACAGCTCGTTAACTTGGGTTTGCAGGTAATCTTCTCGCGCCTTCTGCCGCCGTTTCTCCTCAGCCATCGAGATCTTTTGCGGCCGTTTGTAGCGGTCTACGCCAAAGTTCATAAGGGCATGGCAGGAGTCTATCAGCTGTTCTACCGCCTCAATGCCGTGTTTCTCCTCACATTCGGTGATGTAGTGCTTGGCAAACAACAGATAGTCGATGATGGAGGAGGCGTCGGTCCAGGCTTTGAACAGATAGTTGTTCTTGAAAAACGAGTTGTGGCCATAGCAGGCGTGAGCCATTACCAGCGCCTGCATCGGCATGGTATTCTCTTCCATCAGGTAGGCAATGCAAGGGTCTGAGTTGATCACAATCTCGTAGGCCAGCCCCATCTGGCCACGCTTGTAGTTGCGTTCGGTATGGATAAAGCGCTTGCCGAACGACCAATGTTGATAACCGATGGGCATACCAACGCTGGAATAGGCATCCATCATCTGTTCCGCGGTGATCACCTCGATCTGGTTGGGGTAGGTATCCAACTGGTAGATTTTGGCAACGCGGGCGATCTCCTGGTGATAGGTCTCCAGCAGATCGAAGTTCCAGTCAGGGCCGTCACCGAGCGGTGCTCTACGTTTTTCAGTTTCGATCATGTGACCTCCTTATGCCGCTTGCTTTTTGAACAGTTCGCGGAACACCGGATAGATATCCTCGACCCTGCGAATATGCTCCATCGCAAAGTGGGGGAACTGGCTGGCCACCGATTCGTACTCGTGCCACAGAGTCTGATGGGCACGGGTAGTGATCTCGATGTAGGAGTAATAACGGACTCGCGGCATGATGTCGCGCACGAGGATCTCTTTGCACTGTGGCGAGTCATCGGCCCAGTTATCGCCATCTGATGCTTGTGCTGCGTAGATGTTCCACTGATTGGCGGGATAACGTTCAGTGATAATGTCATCCATCATCTTGAGCGCACTTGACACGATAGTGCCGCCGGTCTCTTGGGAGTAGAAAAACTCGTGCTCGTCTACCTCCTTGGCTTGAGTGTGGTGGCGGATGTAAACCACCTCGACGTTCTTATACGTGCGGCTCAGGAACAGATAGAGCAGGATATAGAAACGCTTAGCCATCTCCTTGGTGGCTTGGTCCATAGAGCCCGAGACGTCCATCAGGCAGAACATCACCGCCTGACTGGAAGGGACGGGCCGTTTGACGAAGTTGTTGAATTTGAGATCGAAGGTGTCGATAAAGGGGACTGCGTCGATCCGCCGTTTCAGCTCGCGGATCTCCTTCTCGAGCTGCGCTATTTCGGCAAAGTGTTCGTTGGGATCGGTGGCCAGCAGGGCCAGCCGATCTTCCAGTTCATGCAGTTGGCGTTTCTTGCCCGCTTGCAGCGCCATGCGCCGCGCCAGCGAATTTTGCAGGGAACGCACCACGTTGATGTTGGCGGGCACCCCGTTTGAGGTGTAGCCCGCCCGATAGGTTTTCACCTCCATCAGCTGATTGAGCTGGGTTTTCTGCAGCCTGGGCAGTTCCAGATCTTCAAACAGCAGATCGAGATACTCATCTTTGGAGATCTGGAACACGAAATCATCGGCCCCTTCCCCCTGATTGGAGGCTTGTCCTTCACCAGCCCCTTGTCCGCCGCCCCCTCCTTTGGGGCGGTCAATCTTGTCGCCGGAGACGAACTGGTCATTGCCGGGATGCACCATCTCCCGCTTGCCGCCGTGCCCCTGATGAAAATGGGGCTCGCCGATATCTTTGGTCGGGATGCTGATGCTTTCGCCCTTGTCTACGTCCTGAATGCTGCGCTTGGAGACAGCATCCGAGACCGCTTGTTTTATCTGCTTCTTGTAGCGGCGGATGAAGCGCTGCCGATTGACAGCGCTTTTGTTTTTGCCGTTGAGCCTGCGGTCGATAAAATGCGCCATAACTCCCCCTTGAACCGTCAGGGTCAGGATGACTTGCGTACCCTGAGATACCATTCGGAGAGCAGACGCACCTGTTTACGGGTGTAGCCTTTCTCCATCATCCGTTCGACAAAGTTATCGTGCTTCTTCTGCTCCTCGGCTGAGGTTTTGCTGTTGAAGGAGATAACTGGCAGCAGCTCTTCCGTGTTCGAGAACATTTTCTTCTCGATCACGGTGCGCAGCTTCTCGTAACTGGTCCAGTTGGGGTTACGGCCTGCATTGTTGGCCCGGGCACGCAGCACAAAGTTGACGATTTCGTTGCGGAAATCTTTCGGGTTGCTGATCCCGGCGGGTTTTTCGATTTTCTCCAGCTCGCTGTTGAGGGACGCACGGTCAAACAGCTGGCCGGTTTCGGGATCACGGTACTCTTGATCCTGGATCCAGAAGTCGGCGTAGGTGACGTAGCGATCGAAGATGTTCTGACCGTACTCGGAGTAGGACTCGAGATAGGCGGTCTGGATCTCCTTGCCGATGAACTCCACGTAGCGTGGGGTCAGGTAGCCCTTGATGAACTCAAGGTAGCGATCGTGCAGCTCTTGCGGGAACTGCTCTCGCTCGATCTGCTGCTCCAGCACATAGAAGAGGTGCACCGGGTTGGCGGCAACCTCCGCGTGGTCGAAGTTGAAGACGCGGGAAAGGATTTTGAACGCAAAGCGGGTAGAGAGACCATTCATTCCCTCGTCCACGCCCGCGTAGTCACGATACTCCTGATAGCTTTTAGCCTTGGGATCGGTGTCTTTGAGGCTTTCGCCATCATAGACTCGCATCTTGGAGTAGAGGCTGGAGTTTTCCGGCTCTTTCAGCCGTGACAACACCGAGAATTGCCCTAGTAGCTCAAGGGTGCCTGGGGCACATTTTGCCTCGGTCAGTTCACTGTTAATCAGCAGTTTTTCGTAGATCTTCACCTCTTCCGACACGCGCAGGCAGTAAGGCACCTTGACGATATAAACTCGGTCGAGAAAGGCTTCGTTGTTCTTGTTGTTGCGGAATTGCTGCCACTCGGATTCGTTGGAGTGGGCTAGCAGAATGCCGTCAAAGGGGAGGGCGGAGAGACCCTCGGTACCGTTGTAGTTCCCCTCTTGGGTTGCAGTCAGCAGCGGGTGCAGCACCTTGATCGGCGCCTTGAACATCTCGACAAATTCCATGACCCCTTGGTTGGCTTTACATAAAGCGCCGGAGTAGGAATAAGCGTCAGCATCATCTTGGGCGAAATGCTCTAGCATGCGGATGTCGACTTTACCCACAAGGGAGGAGATGTCTTGGTTGTTATCATCGCCCGGTTCGGTTTTGGCGATAGCAATCTGATCCAAGATAGAAGGGCTAACCTTCTCTACCTTGAACTTGGTAATGTCGCCACCAAATTCATGCAGCCGTTTCGCGGCCCAAGGGGACATAATAGGGCGCAAGTAGCGGCACGGGATGCCGTACTCTTTTTCTAGGATCTCACCATCCTCTTCGATATCGAATAGACAGAAGGGGTGATCGTTGACCGGTGAACCCTTGATACGATAGATGGGCACTTTCTGCATTAAGGATTTGAGCTTCTCTGCCAGCGAGGATTTGCCGCCGCCAACGGGGCCCAGCAGATAGAGGATCTGTTTCTTCTCCTCCAGTCCTTGGGCGGAGTGTTTGAGGTAGGAGACGATCTGCTCGATGGCCTCTTCCATCCCGTAGAAGTCCTTGAAGGCGGGATAGCGTGCCACGACGCGGTTGGAAAAAAGTCTGCTTAATCTGGGATTGGCGGAGGTATCCACCATTTCAGGTTCGCCAATGGCGGTTAACAGACGTTCGGCAGCGGAGGCATAGCAAGATTTATCTTGCTTACACATATCCAGAAACTCCTGGATGCTGTACTCCTCTTCCCTGGCTTTCTCATATCGCTGTTGGTAATGCTCGAAGATGCCCATAACTTTGCCCTCGTTATAGTCGCTTACCCTGAAAAAGAGTGGATCACTGTTTTTGTTCTGTATCCTTTTAAAGCCTAGTCAACAGTACCCAGTAGTCCATCCCTAATTTGCTTGATGACATTGTGAAGAAACCAGCCCGATCCTTGTGCGGGAGGCCAGTCAGCAACATTGCTATGTTACTGACTGCTAAATTATTTTTGCCATGACAGTGAGGTAAATGTCAAAGACATAAACAATAAAAGTTTATTGGCGAATCAAAATCGTCAATGTGGCGAAAGCGATGAAAAGCAAAGCTGAGGCTTGGCGTGGGTTGTTGAGATTATCGATAAAAATGTTTTTATGTTAACGTAAGCGTAATTTTCATTTTTTAGGTTTTAAACTCTAATTTTTACATTGACGCTACATTTTGGCTCCACTAAATTGGCCCTGTGCAATCTATGAGCCGTTCTAGCAAGAGTGCGGTTTATAGTTGTACGAAGCTCTGTTTAAGCACGTTTCCGTTGGCTTGACCCTCGCAACTGCGAGGGTCTTCTTTTTTCAACGCCATGCGTAAATAGTTGTGAAGTTTACGTTAACGTAATGGTGGTGCTTGTTTGAACGTTATTGATATACGCGGGTAACCGCCTGCAGCACGGTGGCAAAAGGTTGCGTTGTTAATTGGCCGAAGCCTGCCAATGATTTGGCACTGACACGGTGGGTCATGGGAGTACTGATACCACATAAGAACCGAGCTAGCCCTCGCGCATCTTGGCAGCCTGTTTTGGCAACAAAGGGGTCGCACCAAGTACGCAGTGTTTCATTATTGGGCAGGGTCAGTGGCGGTAGCGAGGGGAGCGTAGCCACTTGTCCTCGGCATACCGAGCAGTGACCACAGCGGGCAGGCGCCGCAGTATCAGCAAAATAGTGAGCTAGACGGTGGCTTAGGCAGTGAGGTGAGGTAAAAAAGTCGAGCATGGTCGCGAGTCTAGCCAGTTCACTCTGCTCTTTTTGTAAGAACAAGCCATGCAGGGCAGCCGCTTGCTGTGGGCCGTCCCATTCAGGTGTGACAACGCGATAAACCTCGGTCATCTGTTTGCTTTCCAGTTCGATCCAGCCTTGCTGTTGCAGGTAGTCAAGGGCTGCTACCGCCCGTTGTCGTTCGCCTTGATAACGCTGCCAAAGGGCATCGAAATCCATTGTGCACCAGCTGCGAGCTTGGGGGGCACAGGCAAATAGCTCGGTCAGGAAGGTTTGCCGAGTGGGATGGAAGTGGCTGAGGATCTCGCCTTTTTTCAGCACAAATTTGAAGCGGTAGTCGGCGTAATAGCTGTATGCGGGGCTGATGATGCCTGCGATCTCCAAGTAGACCAGCAAGGTTTTCAGCGGCAGGGGGCGGATATTCGTGTCGCTCGCGAGCTGAGATAGAGTGAACTCCCACTCAGTGCCGCTCTGTTTGATGAGGATGAGTAGGTGCGTGATAGCACTGAGATCGGGTGTGTCGCCGTAGACAAAATTTTCCAACACCGGTAATTGCGCCTGATGGGCAAGCACCACACAGCGGGCGGCTTGGCCATCCCGGCCGGCGCGACCAATCTCTTGACTGTAGTTTTCAATGGATTTGGGCAGATCGTAATGGATGACGCGACGAATATCGGCTTTGTCGATACCCATCCCAAACGCGATGGTGGCGACAATGCAATCGACGCGACCTACCATGAAATCCTGCTGGATCTGACTACGCAATGGGGCGCTCAGCCTCGCATGGTAAGCCTGAGCCTTGAGTCCTTGTCGGGTCAACATCTGGGCGCAGGATTCTGCTGTCTGTTGTAACGTCACGTAGACGATAGTAGGGGCAGTGGGATCTTGCATCAAGGTTTTAGTCAGCCACTGCTCCCGTGCTGCTGGCTGCAAGGGAACAACCGCGAGGTCGAGATTTGCGCGGTAAAACCCCGTCACAATCACCCCATTTGATGGGATGTCGAACTTGTTTTGCATGTCGCGGATGACCGCGGGAGTGGCGGTCGCCGTCAGCAACACTACCTGCGGGATCGCCAATGCGTGGCGATAATGCGGCAGTTTGAGGTAATCAGGGCGAAAGTTGTGTCCCCATTCCGAGATACAGTGTGCCTCATCTACCACCAGCAGTGACAGGGGGATCTGCTGGATAAAACGGCGAAAACGCTCGTTTTTAAGGCGCTCCACCGAGACCATCAAGACCTTGAGTTGACCCTCTCGCGCCTGCTGCATCACATGATGACTCTGCTCTGCACTTTGGCTGGAATCGAGTGTCGCGGCGGGGATCCCCTTGTGTGTGAGAAACGCCAGCTGATCGTGCATTAAGGCGAGCAAAGGAGAGATAACCAAGGTGAGGTGGGGCAGCGCAATAGCTGGCAACTGATAGCAGAGCGATTTACCGGAACCGGTAGGGAAAATTGCCACTGCGCTTTGCCCCGCTAATAACCGTGTCATCACCGCTTCTTGCCCAGGCCGTAAATCAGTAAAGCCAAAGTGGCGACGTAGCAGAGTAGGGATCATGGTCGGTCTCCTTGGCAAGAGAGAGGCGCATTAGGTAAGCGCCTTGTTTTGCGGTAGCAGGGTGTGTTGATTAAATATACAAGCATGGTTGGTTGCGCCATTGTTGTAGCTATGTTGCGGTTTTTTGTGGGGTAAAAAGGATATTTTTTGGTGATTCTATAGAAAAAAAACGCGCTGGATGGGATATTCCCTGTCGCAATCTGGTCGTAACAGGACGAGCTCGATAGAAAGCTTGCCATTTTGCTTCAATTGGGGTCTTTGCACCCACATCAGGATTGCAGAGAGGACTCATGATTCATGCACTTTGTGCGTAGGAACTATTTGATGACACAACAACACCCCCTTCTTCGGCTGGTCAATGGCACCAGTTTAGTTAGCCAGATCTTAGTTGGTCTGGTGCTTGGTATTTTGCTGGCGTTTTTTGCCCCTGAGTGGGCCAAAACTGCCAGTTTATTAGGCAACCTGTTTGTCGGTGCACTTAAAGCGGTGGCCCCGTTGTTGGTGTTCGTGCTGGTAATGGCCGCGATCATTGGCCACAAGCAAGGACAGAAGACCAATATTCGGCCACTGCTTGTGCTGTATCTTTTTGGCACTTTTTCTGCTGCTGTGGTGGCGGTTATTGCCAGTTTTTTGTTCCCGTCAAACCTTCATCTGGTTGCCAACACCGCTGAGATCACACCACCTGGTGGGATCACCGAGGTATTACAAACCCTGTTATTTAACGTGGTAACAAACCCAGTCAAGGCGTTGATTGAGGCAAATTACATCGGTATTTTGGCATGGGCGATTGGTTTGGGGCTGGCGATGCGTCACGCTAACGAGAGCACCAAGGCGCTGATCACCGACCTGTCTCATGGGGTATCGGCGATCGTGAAAGTCATCATTCGCTGTGCGCCGTTGGGGATCCTCGGGCTAGTCGCTGCCACGTTAGCCGAAACGGGTTTCGATGCGTTGTTAGGGTATGCCCAGCTGCTGATGGTATTAATCGGTAGCATGCTGTTCATCGCTTTCGTGGTGAATCCGCTGATCGTCTTTTGGAAGATCAAACGCAACCCTTATCCGTTGGTACTGACCTGCCTGAAAGAGAGTGGTGTGACTGCCTTCTTTACCCGTAGCTCTGCTGCCAATATTCCGGTCAACATGGCGCTGTGCGAAAAGTTGCGTCTGCCGGAAGATACCTATGCTGTCTCCATCCCGCTCGGGGCCACCATTAACATGGCAGGTGCCGCTATCACTATTACCGTGCTCTCTATGGCGGCGGTACATACCCTGGGTATGGAGGTCGATCTGGCTACGGCGGTGTTGCTCTCGGTGGTGGCGACCATCAGCGCCTGCGGTGCGTCCGGCGTAGCTGGCGGTTCTTTACTGCTGATCCCGCTGGCATGCAGCCTGTTTGGCATCAGCAACGATATCGCCATGCAGGTTGTGGCGGTGGGCTTCATCATCGGGGTTTTGCAGGATTCTGCTGAAACGGCACTTAACAGCTCGACGGACGTGCTGTTTACGGCGGCGGCCTGTATTGCTGATGATCAAACCCTGCCGGATACAATCCCTATGACCCGTAGTGACGTCTGAGCAAGATGGCGGCGGCGCACTAGCGCCTCTTTTTGACCGCATTATTTTCTGACAATCCGAAACCAGCGTGGCTGGTTTCGGATTTTTTGTTTGAACCTCGAGGGGATCCGGTAGGGGCAACACGTCGCGCGTTCGATGTCGCCCATCGTTTTTCTCGGTTTGCTGCGATCTGATTGAACTTGGCATACTGTCTCGGCTGCGCCACTGCTCATGTCAGAGTCAGTGCGCTGGTGTGCCCTGTTATTCGATCCTGATCTTGTGAGGAAGAGTGAATGAAATTTATTGGTGCGCACGTGAGTGCTGCTGGGGGCGTGGAGCAGTGTATTGCGAGAGCCCAAGCGATCGGTGCTAACGCCTTTGCCCTGTTTACTAAAAACCAGCGTCAATGGCAGGCTCCGCCCTTGTCAGAAGCGACCATCCGTGCCTTTAAGCAGGCTTGTGAGCAGGCGGGATTTACACCTCAACAGATCCTGCCCCACGATAGTTACTTGATCAATTTGGGTCATCCAGATCCTGAAGGATTGGCTAAATCTCGTGATGCTTTTTTAGATGAGATCCGGCGTTGCGAGCAGTTGGGGCTCTGTTATCTCAATTTTCATCCCGGCAGCCATCTTAAGCAGATCCCAGAGGCTGCGAGCCTTGCGCTGGTGAGTGAGTCCATTAACTGGGCCCTAGAACGCAGCCAAGGCGTGACGGTCGTGATTGAAAATACGGCGGGGCAGGGCACCAATCTAGGTTGGTCATTTGAGCACCTAGCGACCCTGATCGCGGGGGTAGAAGATAAAAGCCGAGTCGGTGTTTGCTTCGATACCTGCCATGCTTTTGCCGCTGGTTATGATCTGCGTACCGCGCAATCCTGTGCCGCCGTTTTTGCAGATTTTGAGCAAATTGTTGGTTTTCAATATCTTAAGGGGATGCATATAAATGGTGCCAAATGCACCTTTGGTAGTCGCGTTGATCGTCATCACAGCCTACGGGAAGGTAATTTGGGGGAGGCTGTGTTTCAACACATCATGAATGATCCCCGCTTTGATGGGATTCCGCTGATCCTAGAGACCATTGATGAATCGATCTGGGGGGATGAGATCTGCTGGTTACGCAGTTTGGCTAGCTCCTAGTGGTAGTCGTGTTTAACGCCCTCAATCGGTGAGAGGACGTAAATAGGAGGGCTGTGCTCGACAAAATGCTAAGAAGCGGCGCAGGGTGGCAGAGTGATACTTTTGCCGATGCCAGATCAGCGAAAGTTGGCGTGGGTAGCGCTTGGTCAGGGGCAGGGCGACCAAGCGCCCAGCTTGTAACCGATCCGAGACGGCTAACCGCGAGATAAAGGTCAGCCCCAAGCCTTGCTCGACGGCTAGCATCACGGCCTCTAAGGTGTTGAGCTCCAGTCCTAGGGTCCAACTTGGGAGCGTTGGCTGGAGTTGCCGCTCAAATTGTTCTCGGCTGCCGGATTGCGCTTCCCGCAAGACCCAGCGCTCTCCCCCTAGGTGGGCAAGCGTGAATGGGGCCGCATTGGCAAGTCTGTGGCCTGGTTGTGCCACTACCAACATTTCGTCCTCTAGCCATGGTTCATTTATCAGGTCTGGGTGGTGGTTTTCACCCTCGATCAGGGCCAAATCCAGTTCAAACTGGGCTAAGGCATGGCACAGCAGATGGGTATTGGTGATGGTCACCTTGGGCGGCAGGCCTAGTTGCTGCTTGCTGCTGGCGAGTAGGGTTGGCAGCAGGTAGTTACCGATAGTCTGACTCGCTCCTAGTTTTAGCTGGCTACTGGGTTCTGCCTCTGGCCGAAATAGGTTTTCAATATCCTGCATTCGCGTGAGTATCTCTTCGGCGGCAGGTTGCAGTAATCGCCCTTCGCTGTTGAGTTGTAATCGTGGGTGAATGCGATCAAAGAGTGGTGTTGCAAGTTGCCGTTCGAGCTCTTGTAGGGCTTGCGATACCGCGCCCTTACTTAAACACAGTTCGTTGGCGGCAAGCCCTAGATTGCCGTTGCGGGCGATAGCGGCGAACACTTTTAGTTGCTGCAGCGTCAGCTTCATTTTGTTTAGTTATCCTTAACACCACATTTAATTCATTTAGATATCATAAACAATGTTCGCTGCTTATCCTATGGTCATTGTCATCCAAATGAGAGGTGCCACCATGATCGCCAGAACTCGTCAATCCTTAGGCAAAGCCCCGACCCCCATGGCGGGACTGGCATTAGGTATTGCTAGCCTCGGATGGTGTTGGGAGAATGCGGGCCCTTTTGAAGGGCGTGTGCAGTTGCTGGGTGCAGCCATCGCATCGGTATTGCTGCTAATCCTCACTTTTAAGTTTTTGCTGCATCCCCGATTGCTGTTGCAAGATCTTGCGCATCCCGTCGTCGGTAGCGTGGTGCCCACCTATGCCATGGGGACCATGGTGGTTTCCAAAGCTGTCGGTACGTTTGCGCCACAAGCCGGTGTTGCTCTCTGGTTGTTTGCTGTCGCCTTGCACGTGCTGTTTTTAGCCACCTTCATATGGCACCGCGCAAAAGCATTTGAAATCCACCATATGGTGCCCAGCTGGTTTGTCCCACCAGTGGGGATCATCGTGGCGGATGTCGCCTTTCCGGGTGGTGTTTTTGCGCCCTTGGCCCATGGCCTGCTTTGGTTTGGCATCAGTTGTTACGGTGTGATGCTGCCATTGATGCTTTATCGTCTTATCTTCAGTCACGAAGTACCCGATGCCGCCAAACCCACTATCGCTATTCTTGCTGCCCCTGCTAGTCTCTCGCTGGCTGGTTATCTGACCGTTACTCAAACACCATCACTGCTGTTGGTGGCGGTGCTGCTGGGGATTGCTATTTTGATGACCGGTATTATTTATCTGGCATTTATCAAACTACTTCAGCTGCCTTTTTCCCCCGGTTATGCCGCCTTTACGTTCCCATTGGTGATCGGTGCGACGGCCCTGTTCAAAGTCGCGCAGTGGGTGGACAGCTTTGCCTTAGCTGATCGCTATGCTGAGCAAATCCGAGTGTTGGCTTATGCAGAGCTCGGTGTGGCGACCGTGATCGTCGGCTATGTTGCGTTGCGTTACCTCATGTTTTTTATACCAGCGTCAGTGGATCGTCTCCCGAAAATTTGGGGGGCTCATCAGTAGCGTTTTCCTGTTCTCAGATTGCAGGCAGCGACATAAAAGCATCACGTTTTAGCAATGCCCAGACTATCGCCATCCTCAAGCGAGCAGAGTCTGGCTCACCGAGTCCTAGATGTTGCCGCGAGGATAACATCAGCTCTGCAACCTTTTACAGGTGGAGCCTCAAATTAGGTGGCTTGGATGATAAGTATTGAACGCCGTTATTTTGGGATAGACATCGAGGAAAATGTGCTTTCGCCCAAGAGTAGGCTGGGCTGATAACTTTTTAGTCAATGAAGCCTATGTGGCAGAGCTGTACACAGCCAAAATATCATTCACTCTGTGAGTGACACTGTATCCTCTAGAGATCGTTCTCGTTGCGGCTTGGCTAATACTAAGACGAGTCTGTTTATCCGCTCGTAGCCAATAATTGACAATCGCAGCCATATCATGAACTTGGCCTGGCTCGACTAGCCAGCCATTTACTTTGTGATCAATGAGTGTGACCAACCCACCCACGGCAAAAGAGCAGACGGGGATGCCATGGGCCATCGCCTCAAGAGCCACTAGAGGTAACCCTTCAAATCGGGATGTGATACAGAGCAAGTCGATATGCTGCCACTCATCCTTCATCTGGCTGAAACCATGAAAAGAGACTCGGTCACTATAGCGCTTAGACAATAGACCACGTTGTGGCCCATCCCCGTAAAGGTGGAACTCCCCCTCTTGGCAAAGCGCCGCTAACTGACAAAAGCTTTCTGGACCTTTTTCTGGGGATAAGCGACCGACAAACGCAATATGATTGCCAGTTAGCAGAGCGCCAGCTGAGGGCAGAGGAACAAAGTTACTAATGACGGTACTGGGGTGTGGCAATTTATGGGCAATGGGATCACTGACTGCAATACATGTTGCAAAGCGCGCGGTTGCACGATCGAGCCAACTGTATAGTGTTAGCCACCCAGTACCATCGTCGCCGCTATGAAAGGTAGACACCACCGATTTGCCGCTACACCATGCGGTGAGACGTCCGAGAATCCCTGCTTTGTAGCCATGGGTGTGCAGCAACATCCCATCAGACCTGCGCGCAATGGATTTCATAAAGTCAATGCTGTTACGACAAATTCTGTAGGGTAAGCCCTGCTGCTGGAGCAATGAAATAAACGGGGTATCGCCATGATCGTCCACTAAAACGATGACGGGTTTTAATCCCTTAGCAATCAATTCACGGGCCAGATGTGTGACATGTACTTCAATGCCGCCCACATCTCTGGCATCGATGGCTAGCCAGATCTCATGTGTAGATAACATATCTTATGTCCTTTGCTGGGCGTAACATGCTGCTCACACGGGCCAAGAGCAGACTACTATCTGCACATTGCTAGGCGGCTGAAACAGGAGGATAAGCCAGTAGCAGCAATGTCATATCATCAAGGTCGGCCGATGAACTACGTTCATCAAACCAGTTCGCGATGCGTTGTGCCTGCTGATCCAAACTGGATTGAGAGGTAAGACAAATCGCCTCTAGCTGACGCTCTCGTTGTTGACGCTCTGCTGGGTCTCGGCTCTCCAATAGACCATCCGTCCAAAACAGTAATCGTTCTCCCGGCTTTAGCTGTAGCTGATTGGTCGCAAAATCGGGTGCAGGCTGCAAGCCAGGTAAAGGGCCAATTTCTCCGATTTGGTGTATCCCTTCTGCGTTAATCAGCCAAGGGGAAGGATGACCCGCACTGGCCCATCTCACCCAGCCTTGTTCGCCAAGCTCAATACAAAGAATGGTCAGTAAGGTCGAACCTAGGAGAGGATCGCTATACACGGCTGTGGAAAACGCTGTAAGTAGGCGAGCCGGATGCTGCTGCTCGCTCTGTGCAGCAAGCAAGCCTCGCAGATAACCAGCATACGCATGAGCAAAGAATTTGGCTTGTGTGTCATGTCCCATCACATCGCCTAGCCACAACACAGGCCCCTTCACCAGTAAGAAATCACCACCACCGACTGCGGCAGCGCGAGTCTGTAATGCCAGCTGGTAGCCATTAATCGTTGAGGCTGGCAGTAAAGGGCGTAATGCTGATGTCATCTGCCGATCTAGCTTTGCTCCCCACTGCGCTTTAAGTTGAACGGAACGTTGTAATACCCTCGCAACAGCCAATAACAAGGCCTGCTTGGTGATTGGCTTCACGAGAAAATCATCGATACCTAACGCACCTGCCCGACTTTGAGTCCACTGATCTTGATGACCTGTGAGAAAAATAAAAGGCACCCCTCCCATTCGAGAGTCCTTCATCAGCTTTTGACGTAAATCGAAGCCATCAATTCCCTCCATTTCAATATCGGAAAGCACCAAGGCTGGTGGCTGACGGCCAAGCGTCAATAGTGCAGTCTGTGGATCTGCATAAGACTCCACTCGATAAGCACCACTTAAGTAACCCTCTAGTAAAGTACGCATTACCTTGTCATCATCTATTACTGCGATGATAGGAGGCTCATAAGCATTACCACGAGGACGTAAAACAACCCTATTTCGCTCTGCCTGACGGCTGAAATGAACTTCATCAAACAGCTTGTGCACCAACGCTAAGCCATAGCCACCTTCTTGAAGCTCATCAGGTAGCGGCATGGCCGCCAACGTGGGTTGGGGTCCACCATCATCTTCCAGCAGTAACATGATCCCTTGTGCATCTTGCTGTAGCGTGACCCAAATCTGTGTTGCTGGGGGAGTGGCGTGTCTGACTATATTGGTCGCAAGCTCACTGAAACAAAGTTGCCAGTTCGCGTGTTCTGCAGGAGGGATCCGTAACAAAGCTAATCCTTGAGCAAGTCTGTTACGCAGTTCGCGTACTGACTGTAACGTTGCTGGCGCGCAACGCTGCCAATCATTCATAGGTTTTCCTCGTTAGATCCGATAATTGAGTAAAATGCTACGTTTACACCAACGCTTGAGCCACTCTGTTAATCGATTGCTCGGTAATCGATCTAATTCACGTAAAATCTCACTCACCAACCTCGGATTAAATTTGTCATTAAATACAGCCCCGACTAGGTTTGCCTCTACACGCCTTAATTTATCAACCGCGCTCTGTACTTGAGTGGTGGATGTGATCCCTGCCAGCACCACCAACAGCGTGGCTTCAGTGATGCTGCAGACCAGATCAGCGGGGATGTTGCCTCTATTGATGGCATTAAGTGATGAGGTATCAACAATGACCACATCATACTGCTCTAGCCATTTAGCTAGTAGTTGCCCTAATGTCTCTTTGTTACGAAACGCCATCAGCTCCTTACTGGGGGCAGGGATAAGTGCTAATGAACGGCCATACGCTATCGGTTTAGGCACATCATGGGGACCCCATGGTTCGGACGTAACCTGCACGGGATGGTAAAGATTAAGGTCGACTAAGAGAGCCCTACGCCCATCAACTTCTGCACGTCGAGCAAGTGCGTTACAGATAGTGCTAGTCCCTTCCCCTCCTTCAGCAGACGTCACCGCTAAAGAACGGATTCCACGGGCCAATGTTGCGGCGTAGAGAGACTCCAATTCTAAATATTGAACTGGGATAGTCATGCTATAGGGACCCTACTAATGCAACTACCGAAATGGTAGTCAAAATATCTTTCATCCCATCCATAAAAATAGCCCAGTTACTGCTTTGACTATCGGGAATAAAAACAGTATCACCTTCTCGCAATACAGGTAGTTGGCTGAAGTCGGGTTCTTTGGCAAATTTATCCAAGTCAAAAGTACGGGCTTGATCACCCTGGCCACTTACCGCCATATTAATAACAACAATTTTCTTTATATAAGCAGAACCTGTCGGACCTCCTGCTTCAGCCAATAAATCAAGTAGCGTCATTGATGAATTAAAACGATAACGGCCAGGTCGAGCAATGGCCCCTAATACTCGAATAGTATTTTCCTTTGGCTCATCAAGCCAAGGACGATTTTTTTCGGGTAGATATATTGAATCCCCCGGCAATACCTTGGGTAATAAGTTCTCATCTCCCGTTTCAAAATAGAGCGCTAAATCTAGTTTAGTTACCCTAGCATTAGAGCCGTTACGGTGAGCAATCCGCACATTGCGTAAATCTGCAGCAGCAGTTGGTCCATCCGCTGCAGACAAAATATCTATAAAACCGAGCTGCTCATTAAAAGCATAGCGTCCAGGGGCACCAACTTGGCCGAATATGTAAATAGAGCTGTCAGGTGACTGACGTACCCATTGGGATTTATTATCACTTGGATCAGTTGGAAGTTCAGGCACCATGATAGTAAATCCCGCACGAATTTTAGGCAGACTACTCAGGGAGCCTCCTTGGTGAAGGAACTTATCAAGATCAAATATCGTTGGTGTTGCCTGTCCATCTTGGGTGGTTAGTATTTGAACTTTAGCGATGTCAGCCCGTTCATTGGGACCTCCTGCATGTGCAATTAAATCGAGCAACGACATCTCATCAGACCATTCATATCGCCCAGGGATTAACACTGCCCCCATCACCATAACTGCTCTTCCTGGCGCGACTTTCAACCAAGACTTTTCATTCATATCCGTTTTTTCTGGGATAAATATCGCATCCCCAGGTTTCACAATAGGTAAATCCGTTTTAAGCCCTTCGGTATAAGCTTGTAGGTCAATTGGTTCAACGGAGCCATTAGTACGCAGTAATTTAATTTGACGGCTCTCGGCATAGCGAGTCGGCCCCCCTGCGTTAGCTAAAATATCAAGGAAAGTATCCCCCTCTCTTCCTTCATAGGCTCCGGGTTTAAATACTTCCCCCATAATATAGATAGTTCGTGCTCCCTTTTTTATTTGCTCTTCATCTTTGGGGACAAAGATGGTCGCGCCAGGAGCTAAGTTAGGCAATAACTTATTATTGCCAGAGTCTAGATAGGCTTTTAGATCAAAAAGTTCCGGTGAGCTGCCATTGATCACTCTTATCCGCTCTACCCCAGCAAAACGCGTGACGCCCCCGGCTCGCATCAAAAGATCTACGATCGAATTACCACTCTTAAAGCTAAACGCACCTGGGTTATTCACTTCACCAAACACTTTGATCGCTTTTTCTGTATCGCCATCACCACCTGCGGCCAACGTCGCCGCATCAAAATCGATCTGGACATTACCGATAAGAGGAGAAGCAGGAACAAACACGACATCCAGAGATTCTAACGGAGGAAGTAAACTAGCATCACCCGTATCAAGGTAACGCTTATAGTCAAAGTTCGATACATCATTTTTGCGACGCACTTGCATATTGTTAAGTTGAGCACCGGGTACTAGACCACCAGCAGCATCTATAGCCATTTGTACGTTGCCATCAGGGGATAATTCATAATTACCGGGTTTTTTTACATATCCCATCACGCTGATCAATAATCTTTTTTCTAGCAACGATATTGTCAGCTGGGAGAGATTTTTATAAACAGGCTTAAGAGCATGACGGATCATTTCATCTGCTTGGGATAATGTTTTTCCCATCACATTGATCGATCCCACTTCGGGTAATACTAATTCACCTTGCTTGTTTATCTGGAAAGGCTGTTCAAAAGCAGGCTCCCCTGGTTGAATAATGGCAAGGCGATCTCCAGGAGATAGGAGGCTGGCAGCCAGTAACGGGTAAGTGAATAACAATAAAATAAAACCGATCAATCCTTTAATAGCACTTCGTTTCATAGGCACCCTTCTTTAGTGCTACGTTTGCCCCCAACTGCGCAAGGGAACCCCTGACCAATCAGAACGACAACCCTCACCGGTCGTCTGCGCTAGTCGCAAACGAATTTGTTTTAATGACTGAGCCAGCATAGCCTGTCGCCAAGAAACCTCAGACCAGAGTCTTCCATGCATATCTCGCAATATATCGACTCGTTTAGACTGTAACTGTTCGAGTTCTGCGGGCATACACTCACGCAAATACGCTCGTTTTAATTGCTCTAATTGACTATCTAGTTCTTGCTGTCGCTTGTCATAATGCAACCAGACTTTACGCTCATCTTCGTTTACAGGTAAATTTGTTGGTCTGACTTCTGCCAACCCACCATAGCCAGCATCAGGCCACTGAGTACATCCCGATAACAGCAGACATAATCCCATCAGCCTCCATTTCTTCATGATGTTGTGACCGCAATGCCACGTGAACGCATGTAGGCTTTGATGCTTTCGTAGCATGGGATTACTCGGTCTATATGCAACATATCTAATAAGTCGTGAGGCTGACCAGGCCCACAAACAAGCACTAATTGATGCCCATTCATGACCAATCTTTTGTATAAGAACACTAACGCGCCGATACCAGAGGAATCAATAAAGTGCACATCACTAATATCTGCGAGCACATTCCCATCATAAGTTGATAGCTGCTCAAAGAGAGGTCTTATCTCGGTGACCGCCATCGCATCCAACTCTTTCTCCAGTACCACAACTTGGGTGTCGTTGATGGTGTACGTCATGCATTCCATTGTGTGCTCCTTGCTAACGTCAAGGTCGACTCAGACCGATTCAAACCAGATGACAGCGCCTGGTATTTTGCAAAGGGTATGCCGAATCAAGTAGGCGGGGTTGTCCCCCCTTTAGCATTTACTCAACACCATTTCACCGAACTGATGCATTTTACATTTCAATTTGCAACCCCATGCAGAGTAACTATTGCAAACTGCAACACCAACTACAAATGGAGCTTACCATCAAGTCGATAAAATAACGCAGCCAATCAATTCATAGAAAAGGTTGATGATGTAAAAATCCTTCATGAAGGGCCATAAATCGCCACCGACTCGATACTCTTTTCTTTCTATACCTCAATGTATCGACTTCTACTACTTGGTCTTATACGACACTAATGCCTGCAAATTTCTGTTCTATGAATGGCAGCATCGGTACGGGCCCGCTTTTTGCTTAGGCTCACCATGTCGTGCAATACCCTTTGAGTCTACTTGGTGGAACGTTGACTTGCAGATCATCAGCTCAAGGAGATAACCATGAAATCCAGTATCTATGCAGCGCTATTGTTGAGTGTCTCGTGTTTGGTTCACGCAACTCCAAGTTTTGATACAGCATCACTCAAGATAGAGGGCGCTATCAATCAGCCTAATTATGAACAGGTCGCTCTCTGGGATGAGGCCATGTTAGGCGCACTACCTGAATACGAAATCACAACGCGCACACCTTGGTATGATGACGCTAAAACTTTCCGTGGCCCACGGCTATCCGACATTTTGGCCAAAGTCGGGGCCAATGGTACACAACTGACTATTACAGCGCTCAATGACTACTCCATTACACTCCCTATTAGCGATGCAAATAAATACCAAATTCTGCTTGCTCGTAGCATCGATAAAATCCCCCTTTCAGTGCGTGATAAAGGGCCGTTGTTTTTGATATATCCCTTTGACCAGTATCCTGAGCTACGCAATAAGCTCTACTACGGTCGAGCTATTTGGCAGATCAGCACCATTAAGGTGGAGTAGTTCATAATGCGACCAATGGCGGCAAGTCAGCGCTTCTTATTCGTGGTACTCAGCGTACTGCTGTTTGCCTTTGCTGGTATTGGTACGATTCAATATCGACAACTTGACGATCTACAGCGCAGTAGTAGCCAAGGTGAAGATAATATTATGTGGAACTATTTTCAGCTTTATAACGAAGCACTGCGCTTTCAAAATGCGTTACAGACCGAGGCACAACACAAGCTCCAACTCAGATATGACATTATGGTCAGTCGAATGACGCTCGCATTAGAAAGTAAAGACCGAACTTTACTGCAACAGACTGACATATACCCACGAGCAAACAAGGCTATTCGTTATTTTATAAATCAAGCAGACATCTGGCTTGGCCCAAAGGTGACGAAACCGTTATCACCTCCAGTTTTCAGACAGTTACGCAGTCAACTTGAACAGCTACTACCTGTACTACATCAGCTAACTCTTGAGGTTAATCAACAAGTAACGCTATTTGACGTCGCACGGCGTGAAGGTGTGCGAGAGCAAATCATTACGACCATCATGATTGCTACTCTTCAATTCGCTTTGCTCTTTGCTCTTGCTCTACTTATTTGGAAACAAATGAACGTTTCTTTTTTACAACATAAGTTAATGCAGCAATTAAATGAGAAGCTCACCAAGGCAAATCGCGCAGCAGAAGCAGGTACTCGCGCTAAAAGTAGCTTTTTAGCTAATATGAGCCATGAAATTCGTACCCCAATGAATGGTATTTTGGGAATGCTTTCGTTGCTCGCAGAACGGGAAATGGACTCACGAGAGCGAGATTATATTGAGACCGCACGAGAATCAGCCAATCACTTGTTAGGACTACTTAACGACATCCTCGATATATCTAAATTGGAAGAGGGGAAAGTCTCTTTATTACTCGCCCCCCATCATCTACCACGCTTAATCGAAGATATCCGAGCGCTGATGCAAAGTAGCTGCGATAAAAAAGGCATTACGCTGTCGTTGACCATTGCGCCATCAACACCAGAATGGATTGTTATGGATATTCTAAGAGTACGTCAGATTTTATTTAATCTTCTTAGTAATGCTATTAAGTTTACTCATCAAGGTGACGTATCGCTCACCATTGATGCCAACGAATTATCGCCGCAAAGCCATTCCATCCGAGTTGCCATTACCGATACAGGTATTGGTATGAGCCAAGCTCAGGTTGATAAGCTATTCCAACGTTTTTTTCAGGCGGATGCTTCAATCAACCGCCAATATGGTGGTTCGGGTTTAGGGCTTGAGATATCACGTAATCTAGCCCGGCTGATGGGGGGGGATATCTCGGTTAGCAGCCATGAAGGGGAAGGTAGCTGTTTTACGTTTATTTGGCCTGCCCAAGCTACCATACCGTCGATTATGCCACTGCCAGCCATAGCGTCAGCTCATCGGCCCAGCCATATCCTGGTGGTTGATGACAATGCAACGAACCGTAAAGTCATCAGTGCCATGCTTGCTACAGTCGGTCATCGGGTAACAGTGGCGGTTCAAGGTCAAGAAGCTCTGGCTATATTGGCAGACACCACCATCGATATCGTATTGATGGATGTGCAAATGCCAGTGATGGATGGTTTAGCTGCAACGCGCTACATTCGAGAAAGTAAGCAGCCATGGGCACGAATTCCCATCATCGCCCTGACTGCTGATGCCATGCCGGAATCACGCCACTACTACCTCTCTCACGGAATGGATGGCTATATCACCAAGCCGATTAACAAAACTGCGTTACTAGCGGAAATTAATAAACAGATGGCATTAAGTGAGCAAGACCAGCAATTTACTGCAATAAAGTAATCTCGCTATGTTTTTCGCAGTCTCTTCTATCAGGCATTGAAAGGCGTTAATGGGAGCACCATCGGCCCTATGCCAGGGGCTCGGACGAGCGTCGAAATTATCCTATGATCGCAAGCACCTTAGTCGCTGCCATCGACTATGAATAAACGTCAAAAATGGCAGTTAATAGGCAGTGTGGTTGGGTTAGTACCACAGCAATGCGCCTGAGGTAGGTCGTGCCTGCTTGGGAGAGAACCCCTCGCGCCGGATACCGCTTACCATACAGAGGAAAAGGGCCACCTGATTGGCAGCCCTACTTGCTACAACGAATAACTCGTCAAATTCTTCATCTCTCTGACGGTCATCAAGGCAAAAACGTGTCTGGACGTAGCTTCCGATCCGTGGATGCTACCTAGTTAGTCCCTTGCTAGGCGTAAAAGTTCCTTGCAAACAGACACAATATCGCTGCTGACGGAGCAATAACTGCGCGAGCGAGTCGCGGTGTTCATAGGCCATTCATCAGGTTGATGAACTCGCGCTGTTCCATGTGGTGGTTAGATGGTGCCTGCAACAGGCCTGATGGGTTAGTGGGCTCATGTTGGAGGCAAACAGACCCCGATGCCGCCCAGTCCGCAGTATCCTTGAGGATTTTTTGCCAGATATTGCTGATGGTAATCCTCTGCGTAGTAGAAGGGGACGAGTGGTAAAATATGGGTGGTGATCACCCGGGCATCACCACTGAGCGTCATCGCCTGCTGATAAGCATCAAGACTCTTTTGGGCGATTTCTTGCTGAGCCGCATCTGCATAAAAAATCACCGATCGATATTGCGTGCCGATATCCCCCCCTTGGCGCATGCCTTGGGCTGGGTCATGTTGTTCCCAAAATAGCTTCAACAGGTCGGCATACCCTATCTGCGTTGGGTCAAACACAATCTGCACGGTCTCAGCATGGCCGGTCAGGCCGCTGCATACCTCTTGATAGATGGGGTTCGGTGTCGCACCGCCTTGGTAGCCTACCGCAGTGGCATGCACCCCAGGCTGTTGCCAAAACAGCCGCTCCACTCCCCAAAAGCAGCCCATACCAAACCAAGCAAGGGCCATACCTTGCGGCCAAGGGCCCTGTGTGGCATGGCCGTTAACCACATGCTGCGGGCTGATCACGGTGGCATCAGTGCGACCTGGCAGTGCTGCCGCGTGAGAAATTATCTGTTCCATATCTCCTGTCCTTATCTAACAGCGGTCTAATGGCGGTATTGACATCATGGATGCTGCGAAGATAACAGCTTATTAACCCAGAGCAACCCTGCTAAGCCAGTATCCCAATCTGGCTACCTGCGGGATCTGCTCGCTCAGCATGGGTAAGGTGTCTATTTAGTGCAGCTAATATCAGTGAAGTAGATATTTAATCTTGATTTGTGAATTTATTTTCATATATTGAGCTGATTAATGGACTGTTATGGAAGAGATATCAAGTGCGTGAACGTGAACCCAGTTTGGTCAATGCTTTTCGGCAATCAACGCCTTATGTCAACGTACACCGAGGCGCTACCTTTGTGCTGATGATGGGAGGCGAGACCCTGTGTCACCCTAACTTTGCCAACATCGTCACTGATATTGCGCTGCTGCAAACATTAGGTATCCGGCTTGTGCTGGTGTTTGGTTCACGTCCACAAAATGATGACGCATTAGCGCGCGCAGGGATCGAGGCGCAATATCACAAACGGATCCGAGTGACCGATGATGCCAGCTTCGCCATTATCAAACAGGTGTGTGGTGGCTTGCAGTATGACATCACGGCCCAACTCTCAATGGGGCTTGCCAATACCCCAATGCAAGGTGCGCGGATCAACGTGGTGAGCGGTAATTTCGTCACGGCTCAGCCCCTGGGGGTCGATGATGGCATCGATTATTGCCACAGTGGCCGCGTGCGCCGTATTGACGTGGCGGGGATCACGCGCCAGTTGGATCAAAAAGAGCTGGTGTTGATCTCTCCCATCGGTTGCTCTGTCACGGGCGAGAGCTTCAACCTCAGCTCAGAAGAGGTGGCACGGCGGGTCGCGGTCGATCTCAAGGCTGATAAGCTTATCTGTTTTAGTAGCAGTCAGGGGGTGATGGATCGGCGGGGTGAGGCTATCTCCGAGCTGTTTCCTGAGCAGGCTGAAGAGTTGCTGGTCGAGCTGGAGCAAGCGGGCGAAGAGATGTCCTGTACTGCGCGTTACCTACGCGCGGCCATCGCCTCTTGCCGAGGCGGCGTGCCCCGTTCCCATTTGGTGAGCTACCAGGTCGATGGTGCCATGCTGCAAGAGCTGTTTAGCCGCGACGGGTTGGGCACCCAGATTGTACGCGAAAGCGCCGAGCAAGCCCGGGCCGCCACGATTGAAGACATTGGCGGTATTTTGGATCTCATTCGTCCCTTGGAAGAGGAAGGGATCTTAGTTCGCCGCTCCCGCGAACAGCTGGAGATGGAGATCGACAAGTTCACTATCATTGAGCGCGATGGTTTGATCATTGGCTGCGCGGCTCTTTACTGCTTTATGGAAGAGGCGATGGCGGAGATGGCCTGCGTGGCGATTCACCCTGAATATCGCAACTCCAATCGTGGTGATCAGCTGGTTGCCAAGGTCGCCGAGCGAGCAAGGCGGTTAGGTATTCGTCGGCTATTTGTGCTCACCACCCGATCCATCCACTGGTTTCGCGAGCGGGGTTTCGAGCCACTGGAAGTGGAAGATTTACCAGTCGAGCGGCAACGCTTTTACAACTGGCAACGGCGCTCGAAGGTTTTGTCAAAAGTGATTTCCTAACTCATTGATTATTAATTGAGTTATCTCCTATTTTTAAGTTTTCCACAAACTCGATTGACAAAATACGCTAACACGGGTTATTTCTAACTGCACTCCACGCCTAGCGTGGAGCCAGAAGAGGAGCGCTGCCCAGGCAGCTCAAGGGAGGACACCAGAGTCCGAAGAACTTGAGTCAGGGGGAGCAGCGCCGAGACGAATGAGATAACTGGCTATCTCAACGTCGGCTCTGGGGGCTGAATCCCCCAAGCTGTCATCGGTAGTGATCATCCCACAGCGGGCTCTAACAAGGGCTGATGTGGGATGGGCGCTGCAGGTGGAGTGCTTCTGGCTGGGATCACATTGTTTATTCCTGCCATTTTTCGCCTCCTCCTCTCTTTTGCCCGATGAAACTGGATTTTCATATCAGAAAGGAGTACGCAATGAATCCTATTAATGTCGCCAAGTTTGGTGGAACCAGCGTGGCCAACGCTGCCGCAATGGATAACTGTGCCAATGTGGTGCTGGCCAATCCGGCTACCCGCATCGTGGTGCTCAGCGCCAGCGCAGGGGTGACCAATCTACTGGTGACACTGGCACAAGGGGAGCTCGATGCGGCAGGGCGCGATGCCGAGTTAGCCAAGCTAGCTGACATTCAACATGCCATCTTGGCCAGCTTGGGCCATCCCGCCGAGGTCAGTGACCAGATCCATGCCCAGCTTGACGACATTCGCACCATGGCGCAGCAGGCTAGCCAACACACTGATGCGGAGCTTGCCGATCGACTGATTGCCAGTGGTGAGCTGATGTCGACCCGCCTGTTCACCGAACTGTTACGCCAGCGTGGGGTCAATGCCCATTGGCAGGATGTGCGCCAGATCATGCGCACCGATAGCCGCTTTGGTAAGGCGACTGTCGATATCGTCGCCACACGGACTCTCTGCCAACAGACGCTGGGGCCACTGCTCGGCGATACGCTGATCATTACGCAGGGATTTATCGGTGCTGACAGTGATGGCCGTACCACCACCCTTGGCCGGGGGGGCTCAGACTACAGCGCGGCCTTGTTGGCAGAGGCGCTGGATGCCGGCTCCATCGAGATTTGGACCGATGTACCCGGTATCTACACCACCGACCCGCGCCTGGTGAGCAGTGCCCGCCCCATTCCCGAGATAAGTTTTGTGGAGGCGGCTGAAATGGCAACATTTGGCGCCAAAGTGCTGCACCCCGCGACCTTGCAGCCGGCCTTACGCCAGAACATTCCGGTGTTTGTCGGTTCCAGTAAAGCCCCAGCGGAGGGGGGAACCTGGATCCGCGCTAGCACCGAGTCTCGCCCGCTGTTTCGGGCCGTTGCCCTGCGTCGTCAGCAGGTGCTGGTGACGTTACACAGCCTCAATATGTTCCATGCCTACGGTTTTCTGGCCGAGGTGTTCGGTATTTTGGCCCGTCACCGTATCTCAGTCGATTTGATCACCACCTCCGAAGTCAGCGTCTCGCTGACCCTAGATCACACCGGTAGCCAGAGCAACGGTGAGCCGATACTCAGCGACAAGGTGTTAGCCGAGCTGGGGCAGTGGTGCAAGGTGGAGGTGGAGACCGGATTGGCGCTGGTCGCCTTGATCGGCAATCGGATGAGTGAAGTCAATGGGGTGGCGAGCCAGGTTTTCGCTACCTTGAACCAGCACAATATTCGGATGATCTGTTACGGTGCCAGTGCCCACAATCTCTGCTTCTTGGTCAATGAAGGGGAGGCCAACGAGATCGTCAACCGCCTGCACCAAACGCTGCTCGATTAAGCAAACGGTGTGGGAGCACGACCACGATTGCAATACGGGCACCAGAAGGTGCCCGTATTGCTGTGCCATATCCCTCAGCGGTCATCTGTGCTGCTGCCATTGTTCAAGTAGACCCGCCTGACCTAACGCCACTTCTTGCGCGGTCAGTCCAGGTGCCAATTGCGGATAGTGATCGGTCAGCACCCGTAACAACCAGTCGAGCCGATCTTGCACCAGTGGGTCACTGCTTGTCCCTTCTTGCGTACTGATAACGTTGAGCCGGTGACTGCGGTACATGTCATGCAGCCAGTTACGAGTGAGCTCATCGTCGCTGGCTAATGCGGCGGTCCACTGGCGCTGTAATTGGTGTAAGCGATCCAGTACCAAGGCACTGGCCCCTGCACGAGTGAGGTGGTCTGTCTCGCGCTGCACCCACTTAAGGCAGAGCTCACGCCAGTAACGAAACTGGGGCAGGGGAGCGACCTCTGCCAGCCACAATCCGCTTAGGGTGCAGGTCTCCAGTCGTTCCACGACGTGAAACTCGGGATCAAGTAATCCATTGGAGTTGTATTCAAAACGGGGATCAAACGTCCACATGTAGCCGAAGTCAAACAGGCTGATCTGCTCTCCATCATCCAGCAGATTGCTTGGGTTTGGGTCCCAATCAAACCAGCCCCAACGAGCCAACTCGGCCTCCACATCTAGCATCTGCGCCAAGTTACGCTCATTGAGGCAATGAACCGGTTCCCCGCGCAGCCAAGGTGAAACCAAAATACCGGCTTGGGCCGAGCCAAAGCTGGTGCACACCACATTGGCAAGCAGGGTCGGGTGCAGCTCACGTAGCGCCTCAATTTCTCGGCGCCGCTCCAGCTCGGTCAAAAATGCAGTCTTACCATCGGGGTGGGCAAGCAGCGCCTCTTGACGGCATCGCTTAAGACACCAGTGACGGCCATTGAGCTTGAGATGAAAGACCTCCGCGGTGCGACCGTGCTGATAGAGCTTAAGCACACTGGGGTGGCTTTCTTTGAGCTCAAGGAGCTGCGTCACAGGCAATGGACAATCCCGTTCGCGCCCCACGCTAATCTCTTCTTGGCGCTCAAGCATGTTCATTAATCGGGCCTGACGTGCGTTCACTTTAGGATTCATATATGTACCCTCATCCACTGCTGACAGACTAAACAGCCAACCCGACTCAAACCAGTCTCAACTTCTCACGATGACGACCCCATCACATAATCAAATGGCCCCTTCGATCCAGATCACAGTTCGTTGGTTTACCTTGTCACCTTATATTCATGATCTCGTCATTAAATTGACAAGTAGAGGCAGGGCCCGCACCATCGAGCAAGCCCGCTTATGCGAACACGCGCGCCCTTCGTTGCCAAAAGGATAAGCTGATATGACTCTGTTTCGCTCAGACCGCTTATCGCTGCGTGTTCCGAGCCTGCCCGCGTTGCTTTTGACCCTGTTAAGCGGCTTGCTGTTCTTGACCCTGCTGTTGCCACTGCTGAGCCCAAGCAGCTGGTTTGGCAGCCGTGAGCCGATCATCCTCGGGCCTGCCGACAACCCTGTTGCCACCCTCACGCGCCACACTCTGCTCTACAAAAGTGACAGCCGTGGGCTCTATCTGGTCGTCAACAGTCAGTGGCAGTTGCGCGGGCCACTGCAGGCCGGCGATAAAGTGCAGGTTGAGTTGCTAAACGAGCGAGGGGAGCAAATAGATCAGCTGAGTCAAGCGGTCGATAAGCGCCAGATCTGCCGTAACGCGCGCTGCACCTTGGCCCTCAACAGCACACTAAGGGCACCTGATGAGGCGCTGGCCAGTGGCTATCAGCTGCGCATTGGCCTGCTGCTGGCAGATCGTCCCTCAAGTGGTGAGTTCAGTCAGATCGTGCAGACGTTGCCAGAGCAGGGCTTTAACTTGACCTATCTGGTGGTGACCCTGGTGCTGGTGCTGGCGTTAAGCGCGGTGGTGCTAAAGATACTCATGCCCACACTACGCCAAGGCCTGCGTTGGCGCATTCTTGGTAGCCTGTTACTTGGTAACCTGACCTTCCTACTGTTACATGGTTTCGTCGTTTTTAAGGTAGGGGAGTTTTTACTCTGGTCAGGTTTTAGGCCGGAGCACTATTACCTTGCGTGGGCCAGTATGGTGCTGGGCTGGGGCCTGTGCGCATTGGCAGGATTAAGCCTCTATATGGGGCTGATTTTTACCCTACTTTGCAGCGTTGCCCTCCTCGCTAACTTTACCAAGATAGCGCTCTATGGGGTGCCCCTTGGCGGAGATGATCTGGGTAATCTGATGGCGTTACTGCGGATCTTACTCGATCAACAACCTATCCTGCCCCTCGCCATTGGCACCGTGCTGTTGCTGCTGGGTTGGCGCTTTAAACTATCCCGTTGGTTGTTGCAGGGGCTATTGCGCACCACTGCGGCTATCGTCGCCTTCTTTGCCCTGTGTGTGTTTGCCACCCAAACCAGTAATAAGCTGTTGGGGGCCAACGTTCGTTATGTAGACCGAGCCATCAACTACCACCGCGATATTATTCGGGCCGGCCCTGGGCTTTACCTGTTCAATCTGGTGGATCAGATGCTGCAAAATGGCAGCGTGTTTCGCCAGCCATTGCCGATTAATTCGCTCACCCCCGTCATTAACGAGGTGTCGCCACCGATGCCACCGCGTTGGGATCAGGTGATCGTGCTGCAATATGAGTCGCTGATGCTCGACTGGCAAAACAAGATCTGTGCGCCGGCCCCCACTCTGAACTTACCGGCGAGCGTGCAGCAGTGGCGTAAGACCATCCACTCGCCCACGACGGGTGGCATGACGGTGTTGGCTGAGTTTGAAATGAATACTGGGTTACCGGTCGGGCTGCTCAAACAGGGGGTGGTGCCTTACTACTACCTCACTGAACAGGTGCCCGGCCTGGCCCAACGTGCTCAGCAAAGCGGTTATCAGACCCTGTTTGTGCACCCTTACGTGGAAAAGTTCTGGGGCAGATCCAAGGCCATTCCCGCCCTTGGCTACCAAGAGCGCTGGTTTGATACCCAGTTCAGTAGCCTTGAGTACAAGGGAACCTATATCGCTGATGACGCCTTGATTAATCGGCTATTACGCCGCAGCGAGCAGCAGGACCGCCCACTGTTTGCCTACGCGGTCACGATGCAGGGGCACGGGCCGTTTGATAGCCCACGTTATCGGCAGGAGGCGCTCAGTGGGGCCTGTGCTGACGTAAGTGATGAGGATAAACAGTTACTCAATACCTACTACACCGGCGTGGTGGATGCGATGGCCTCACTGGAGCGGTTGATCAAGCACCTTGATGCCTCTGGCAAGCGCTATCTTGTGGTGGCGTTTGGTGATCACCAGCCCTTGCTGATGGCGGCAGGTAAGGGGATACATGGCGCCAAGCCAGCACGGGATGCTGCGTATCGGATTCCGATCATGGCCTTTGCCCGAGCGGACGATCCTCTCGAACTGGATAGGCAATTTGCTCCCGTGCGTCAGCTCTACCAAATGGGGCAGGCAGTGCGCCAACTCCTCGCCGGTGACCTAACCCCCATCTTGGATGGCCCCGTGTTGCACCCAGTATTAGGCCAAGAGCAAGGATTTGATGTCTCCCCGTTGGTGCCGCAGATCCGCGCCAGCTTCAGGCCCGACGCGCTGCCTTGATAAGGTCAGTGGTATCATCCCACTCCCCAGCAAGCGGATGGGTCACGCTGGCACTATTATCTTCGCTGGCAAGGGTACCGCCGCCGAGAAGTTTGTCGTGCTGGAAGAGGCTGGTGTGAAACCATCCGGTCGCTTGCCGAGGTTACGCGAAGTGACCGAATGGTAATTCCCGTTGGTTGATAAAAATACCGCCAACTCATGTGCACGATAAGAAGAGTTCACTTCACATGAGGTGGTATTTTATGGTCTAGAGGATGAGGTTTTTGGGATTTCGCCATTAACTGATGCAATGAAATCAAACCTGAATGATTACTTTACATCACCGATATGCTTGATAAAACGAGCATAGAATAAACCTTGCAAAATAATAAATGGCAGAGTGTCTACTGCAGTGCCTGTGACGATTTCTTCACCTGATGTGGTGCTTATGTAGTATGTCATTAAGCAGAGAATGACAGGGATGAGGAGTGCACAGAATCGGATAGTGAGCACGAAAAGTATGCTGATGCTTTTGCCAATAAAGTCCTGTCCTGCGGCGCCACCATTTGCCCGATATGCCCAATAGAAACCAATTGCTGCCATTATGACTGTCGAGACAGAATCGATAATTTGCCACGTGGTATTTGGTTTCGATGGGGTGGTAAAAGACAACTCGAAACCTATTAACGTGATCAACATCATGGTAAATAAGTAAATAAACTTATCTTTTTCTGACAGAAATCCTGACTGAATGTCATTTTTTAAGTCTGCGATTTTCCAAAAATACATGTTGTTTCCTAAATAGAATAATTGAACTAAAGAAAGGCAATCATACCGTTGGTCCAAATAAAGAAGCGCATTCGGACGCGCGAGATATTAATTTACCGCTGACGTTAGCTGCAACCTGTGATGATAAATTAAGAACGGCGTTGTTTCCCAAATCAACAATCAAGTCATGACTGCCCCAGCTCGGCGCATCAAACTCGGCCAGCTGGCGGTTGGCAAAGGCGAAGATGTTGCCCCGCTTGCCCAGCATTAGCCGCCCTTGCGGGGTCGAGCGGTAGTAGTGGACGAAGGTGCGGCCATCCACCACGCTGCACCCGTGTTCTAGCTGCTTGGCGGCCAGCGCATCCGGCGCGGGGTCGGTGATCACCATATCGGAGGAGACCAGCACGATAGTGCGGTGAAACTCGCGAAAGTGCGCCGTCATGGCGCTGTTGAGGGCCAGCACCACCTTGCGGGCACGCACCTCCCCCTGCGGCGTTTGCACCAGTGCAGGCTGGCCCGCCGCAGGGCGCTGCATGGGGGAGTGCTCATAAACCTCGACTCCCAGCTCCCGCGCCACCCGCAGCAGGCCGCGCACCAACAGCGCCGGTTGCACCGAGCCCGCATCGACCTCGTGGTGGCCGTGAAGGGGCATGGGTGGGGCGGGCTGTTCGGCGGCGAGCGCCTCGGCCAGCCAGAAGGGGAGAGTGGACATCATGATGCCTCATTACGGTTATCGCGAACGCCAGCGCTGGGTGCGATCCAGCAGGGCGCGGCTTAACAACAGCTGGAGCAGCTTGACGCTGGCGGCAGCCAGCAGGATCAAGGTGGCCATGGCGGCAGCGGTGGCGGTATCGCCGGAATCCTCCATGTTCAGCACGGCGATGGAGGCGAGCACGCTGTCGCTTGAATAGAGGAAGATCACCGCCGAGGTGGTGGTCATGGCATTGACGAACAGATAGATGAAGATTTCCAGCAGCGCGGGCAGGGAGGCAGGCAGGGTGACCCGCCAGAACGCCTTCCAGAGTGGAATGCGCAATGAGATGGCCACCAGCTCCAGCTCCTTGGGCAATTGTTTGAGGCTGGTCAGCGCCGTCATATGGCCCACCGTGTAGTAGTGGATGACGCAGGAGAGCACCATCAGCGGCAGAGTGCCATAGAGGCTGCCAAACAGCGGATTGCCGTTGAAAAAGAAGATATAGCCCAGCCCCAGCACCATGCCGGGCACTGCCAGCGACAGCATGGCGAGCAGATGCAACAGCTGGCGAAGCCATGCGAAGTGGCGCCCCTTCTCCTGCGCCCAAGCCAGCACCATGATCAGCAGGGTGCCGATAAGCGCGGTACAGAAGCCCAGTTGCAAGGTGTTGCTAAAGGGCTGCCAGCCGTAGACGCTGTTGCTGTCAAAGGCGTAGTGATCCAGGGTCAGAGCGAGGTTATAGGGCCAGAACTGCACCAAGGATCCGTACACCGCCATGCCCACCAGCGCCAGAAACAGCAGGGCCCACAGGCAGCACCAGCCGAGCGCCAGCAGATCCCGCAGCCGATGGGGTTTGGGCTGATAGGGCACCGCCTTGGTGCTGCTCTGCTCCTGCATCTTGCTGCGTACTCGGTGCTCCAGGGCAAAGCTCAACAGTGCCGGCAGCAGCAGGGTGACGCTGGCCACTGCGCCCAGCGAAAAGTTCTGCATCCCGATCACTTGGCGGTAGATATCGGTAGCCAGCACGCTGTACTGGCCGCCAATTACCTTGGCCACCCCGAAGTCGCAGATGGTGAGGGTGAACACGGCGATGGCGGCGCTGAGCAGGCCATAACGAGCAGTGGGCAGGGTGACGGTGACAAAGGTGCGCCAGCCGCTGCTGCCGAGCACTGTTGA